>JASFSD010000348.1:0-3798 GCA_050114575.1 Gammaproteobacteria bacterium
CATAGGAGAAAGCCATTCGACGCCGAAGCCATATGAACGTTTCAATTTATCATAGTCAAAGCTCGTATCCAAAGTGTCGCCGAGGCGGTCGTAGAAGTCGACGCCTCCGGTATGGAACACGTTGCCCATGTCGAAGAACATGGCCATCCGGGCCCCGTTGCCGAACTTGTCCGGCGTCGGAATGATGATCTCGAGCTGGTTGGCAAAGCTCAGATTGCCGCCGTTCGGGTTGCCGAAAGAATCCCTCGGCCCGAGATAATTTTCCTTGAAGCCGCGGACGCTGTTCGGCCCGCCGCCGAAGAAGTTGCGGTACGGCGGCAATGCCGTCGTCTCCTCACCCATGGCGTCGCCGAAATTGAGCTCGGTATTGACGCGGAACCGCCACCGGCCCGGCATGCGGAAGTACTTCTCGACGTTGTAGGCGGCGACGAAGTACTCGACATCGCTTCCGGGCAGCGTCGCCTGGAGATTCAGGCTCGTGCGCATGCCGAGATCCGGAAACAGCGTCCGGTTGCGCTGATCGAAGATCCATCCGGCAACGATGTCGACCGATCCGATCTTGGTGCCGAAATAACTCGAGGTCGGAGAGACCTGGAACGGCTCGCCGTTGTTACGCACCCAGTTCTGAGCCTGGATCGAGCTGAACGGGCTCATCAGGAGCTCCGCTTCCTGATACTGCCAGCCGAGCTGAAGCGTTTGAACTTCGGATACCGGCAGACCCCAGGTCATTCCTGCCGCGATCGTCTTGGTCGAAAAATCGGACGTGACCGAGCTGAACTGGGTGATGTCCTGATAGGTCAGATTGACCTGCCGGGACAGCCCGTCCATGTTGCGGTACGGCTCGGTGAAACTGGCCGAGTAGACTTTGTAGTACTTGCCGCCGTTGACGCCGAAGGCGACCCGGTTGCCGGTGCCGAGAAAGTTCGAATGCGAGAAATCGCCGCCCAGAATGATGCCTTGGGAGTCTGAGTAACCGATATTGCCCGACATGCTGCCCGGCAGACCCTCGGTAATTTCGAACTCGACGTCGACGAGGTCGAGACTGCCGATCACCTCGTTGGTCTCGTACTCGACCTCTTCCACGTACGCGAGCCGCCTCAGGCGCTGCTGGGAAAGATCCAGCAGCTCATTCGAGAGAATGCCGCCTTCGAGCTGGCGAACCTCGCGGCGAAACACCTCGTCGTTGGCGTTTTCGGCGCCCGTGAAGTTGATCCGCCTGACGTAGACGCGATTGCGGGGCTCGACGAAGATCGTCAGGTCGACCTCTTTGCTCTCCCGATCGAGCTCGGGCACCGTCTGCACCTCGGCAAACGCGTAACCGTCACGCCCGAGCCGGAGCTTGATGTCCTCCTCGGTGAAGGTAATCAGCTGCTGTGAGAACTCCTGCCCCGGCTGCGGATAGACGAGGAGTCGCATGGCAGGCTCAGGCAGGACCAGGTTGCCGGCCAGATCGACCGACCTGATGGTGTAGACATCGCCCTCTTCGACGCTGATGGAGATGAAGATGTCGGTCTTGTCCGGCGAAATGGACACCTGCACGTCGCTGACCTGGAAGTCGGCGTAACCCCGATCCATGTAATAGGAACGCAGCGTTTCGAGGTCGCCCTGCAGTGTCTCCTTGTCGTAAAGGTTGTCCTTCTTGAACTTAGACAGCAGGTTGCCGGTCGTGAGCTCGAACTGATCGAGCAACTCGTCGTCGTCGAATACCGTGTTGCCGACGATGTTGATCTCCCGAATCTTGGCGCGGTCGCCCTCTTCGATCTCGATGTGAACGCGGACGCGGTTGTCGGGAAGATCCTCGACCGAGGCGTCGATGTTGGCGGCGTACTTACCCCGCGAGTAGTACTCGTCGGTCAGAAACTGGGTCAGCTCGTCGAGCATCGAGCGATCGAACATCTTGCCCGCAGAGAGATCGGTCTCCTGCAGCATGCCCTCGAGATCCTCGTCCTTGAAGTCCTTGTTGCCGTCGAAGGTGAACTCCGCGATGGTCGGCCGCTCGAACACGGCGATCACGAGCGTGTCGCCGTCCCGGCGAAACTCGATGTCCTGGAAGAACTCGGTATCGTAGAGCGCACGAATCGCTTCCCGGACACGCTGAGCGTCGATCGTGTCGCCGACGTTGATCGGCAGATAGGTGAAGACGGTGCCGTCCTGAATGCTCTGATTGCCCTCGACCCGGAAGTCCCCGACCACCCACTCGTCGGAGCGGTTCTGGGCGAACGCCGTGCAGGCAACGCCTGCCAGCGCGACGAACCCGCAGCACCGGCGCAGCAGGCCTCTCATGAACCCAGAAGCCTCGAGATGTCGTTGTAGAAAACGAAACCCATGAGCGCGATGAGCATCGCGAGCCCGATCTGCTGGCCTATCACCGCCGCGCGCATCGAGATCGGCTTGCCCTTGACGCCCTCGATGGCCGCCACGACGATCTGGCCGCCGTCGAGAATCGGCACGGGCAGGAGGTTCACGATACCGAGGCTGATGCTGATCATCGCGAGGAACTGCAGGAAGCGGTTGAATCCGGCCTGAGCAAAATCACCGGCGTAGGCGGCGATCATGATCGGCCCGGATGCGTTTCGGAGCGAGACGTCACCCGTGACCATGCGCCAGAGAAACCGGACCGAGAGGGCGCTGCGCTGCCAGGTCTCGGCCGAGGCGACGCCGATGCCTTCGATCGGACCGTAGCGCAGAACCGTGTAGAGCCGTTCACCGACATCGCTGTTGGCGTACGCCGGGGAACTGATCCCGATGCGACCAACGGCCTGACCCGAGTCGTCCTCCTGAGTCGCGATCTCGAGGTCGATTTCGCGTGGCGAGCCGGCCCCGGCCGCCTCTCCGTTCCTCACGATGGAGACGGAAACCGACTCGCCGGGCCTTGCGGATATATAGGACTGCAGATCTCGCCAGAACTCGATCGGCGCATCGTCGATCGCGACGATGCGGTCGCCGGGGCGAAGCCCGGCGCGATCCGCCGGCTGACCCTCGACCACGGTATCGATGACCGGCAGAAGCTGCGGCCCGATGACGATGCCGAGCCCGTCGAACAGCGCGTCCGGCTCGGTGAGCTCGTTGACGCGATCGCGAACGTCGAGATCGACACTGCGCGAGCTGCCGTCGACGCCGGTGACGGTTAGATCGATGACACCATCAGACAAGAGCTCGTCGAAGAAGGCAACGAGCGCCTGGTCGAGTGTCGCCGTCGGCTTGCCACCAACGGAATCGATCACGTCGTCGGAGCGAAGCCCCGCCTCCGCGGCTACGGAATCGCCGCGAACGCCGCCGACGTAGGGAGTGATCTCCTCGACGCCGGTAACGAACATGACCCAGTACGCCACAATGGCAAACAGAAAATTCGCGCCGGGACCCGCGGCCAGGACGGCAATGCGGGCCCAGACGGGGCGGCGGTTGAATGCACGGTGGGCCTCCTCGGGCGGGACGTCACCCTCGCGCTCGTCGAGCATCTTGACATAACCGCCGAGCGGGATCGCCGAGATCCGATATTCGACGCCGTCGGCGTCGCCGCTGCGCCAGCGCAACAACGGTCTGCCGAACCCGATCGAGAACCTGAGCACCTTGAAATCGAGCTTGCGCGCCACCCAGAAATGGCCGTACTCGTGCACCGCCACCAGCACGCTGATGGCCACGACAAACGCAAGGATGCTCCACAATATCTCAAGCATAAAAAGAGGATAAACGGCCCGACTGACCTAGTCGAGAAGATGGGCAAATTGTAATCCTAAAACGAAGACCGGCAGCGCCGCCGTGACCCCGTCGAAACGATCCAGGACCCCGCCGTGGCAT
>JASFSD010000349.1:0-3786 GCA_050114575.1 Gammaproteobacteria bacterium
AGCGCGGACGAAACCCATTACTACGTCTTCCGGCGGGACGGCGACCAGGTAAGGCGCGTCGAAGTCGAGGTCGGCATCTCCGACGATACCTATCAGGAAATCATCAGCGGTATCAGTGAGGGTGACGAGATCGTCATCGGCCCCGACCGGGTTCTCAGGAACCTGGAGGACGGCGACGCAATCACGCCTACCGATTCCTAGGGCTCACCATGGCCGTTATCGAGCTCAACCAGATCAGCCGTCACTATCAGATGGGCCAACAGCTCATCAAGGCGATCGATGCCATCGATTTGACGATCGCGCACAACGAGTACGTCATGTTTATCGGATCCTCAGGCTCCGGAAAGTCGACCGTCATGAATATCATCGGTTGTTTGGACACGCCAACGTCCGGAACCTATGTCCTCAATGGCAACAATGTCGGCGGCCTCGATGAGAATGCGCTGGCCGAGATTCGTAACCGCGAAATCGGATTCATTTTTCAGACCTTCAATCTGTTGCCGCGCGCCTCCGCGCTCAAGAACGTCATGCAGCCGCTGATCTATCGCGGACTGAAGTTTGCCGACCGCAAGGCCGCCGCCGAAGAGGTCCTGGCCCGGGTCGGTTTATCGGATCGAGGCGACCACCTGCCGAACGAGCTGTCGGGCGGACAACGGCAACGCGTGGCGATTGCCAGAGCCCTGGTGACTCAACCGTCCATTCTGCTCGCCGACGAGCCAACGGGAAACCTCGACTCGCAAACGACGATCGAAATACTGGGCCTTTTCGACGAGTTGCACCGCGATGGCCAGACCATTGTCGTCGTTACCCACGAACCTGACGTGGCTGCGCATGGAACGCGAACGATTCGTCTCAAAGACGGACGCATAGAATCCGATTCGCTGCAAGAGCCGGGCGCATCCGTTGGCCACTAACGTCAAAACGAGATCGACGACGCTGCGCGCGCCGCTCTGGTTTGCACTTGCCGAGGGTTCGCGTGCAGCGCTCGGCTCGATTCGCGCACATGGATTCCGCAGCTTTCTGACGGCGCTCGGCATCGTGATCGGTGTCGGATCCGTCATTGCCATGGTTTCAATCGTCCAGGGCCTGAGCCAGTTGATCGGCCAGCAGTTCGAAGGCCTCGGCAGCAACAGCATCACCTTGCAGGCATACACCTCGGTCGAAGATCAAATGCAGGGGCGCTTCAATCGCCTGACGCCGAACGATCTCGACTTGCTCCGCTACCGCGTTCAAGGGATAGAGTCGATTACGCCTATCGTCAACAGCTCGGGCACGGTACGCTACGGAGCACAGACAGCCGTTGCCAGAGGCATCGGATCGACCTACAGCTACCAGAACATCGGCCAGTATTACGCGTCCATCGGCCGATTTATTTCGGTCAGCGATGACGAAACACGCCGACGCGTTGTCGCGATTGGCGACCAGATTCGCGAGGACCTGGCACTACCCGACAACCCGGTTGGCGAGTACATTCAGTTCAACGGAGCATGGTTAAAAGTCATCGGCCTGCTCGAACCGAAGGGCGAAATCCTCGGCCAGAGCCAGGATAACGTTCTGATCATTCCGTACAGCACGATGGTCAGCCTGCAGCGTGACCGGACACGGCCGCAGATGGCTATTGCCTTGACCGTAGCGGATCTCGACGACATGGAAAACGTGACGCAAACGATGACCCGTCTGCTGCGCAACGCTCACAACATCGAAGGAGAAGACGACGACGACTTTCGAATCCAGACGGCAGATCAGCTGCGCGATTCGATCGATACAATCCTCGGTACGGCAACGGTCGTCATGGGCGGAATCGTCGGCATCTCGCTGCTCGTCGGCGGCATCGGCATCATGAACATCATGCTGGTGTCCGTCACGGAACGCACACGGGAAATCGGAATCTGCAAAGCGATCGGCGCCAAGCGTCACCATATTCTGCTGCAGTTCCTGCTCGAAGCGCTGGTCCTTTGCCTGATTGGCGGCATGGTCGGTGTCGTCATCGGTTACGGCATTGGCGCGCTCGTGGCCAGCATCATTCCGGGCTTTCCGGACGCCTACACGCCGCTATGGGCGATTGCGCTGGCGCTCGGTTTCTCGGGCGCCATCGGCGTCATATTCGGGATACTGCCGGCGGCCAAGGCCGCAAACCTCGATCCGATCAGCTCGCTGCGCTACGAGTGATCCGCGTCGACCCGCCCATGTAGGGCACGAGAGCCTCCGGCACGACTATCGAGCCGTCAGCGTCCTGATAGGTCTCCATGACGGCAATCAACGCGCGTCCGATCGCGACGCCCGAGCCGTTGAGCGTGTGCACGGGCTCCGGCTTGCCGGTCTCGGGATTGCGCCAGCGAGCCTGCATTCGCCTGGCCTGAAACGCGTCGAAGTTGCTGCAGGAGGAAATCTCGCGATAGCGATTCTGACCGGGCAGCCAGACCTCGAGATCATAGGTCTTGCCAGAGGAAAACCCGGTATCGCCGGCGCACAGCGTCACCACACGATAGGCAAGACCCAGCCGCTTCAGCACTTCCTCGGCTTCGAGCGTCAGGCTCTCGAGCGCCTGCTCGGAATCCTGAGGGCGAACCACCTGCACCAGCTCGACCTTCTCGAACTGATGCTGGCGAAACATGCCGCGCGTGTCCTTGCCGTAGGAGCCGGCCTCGGATCTGAAGCACGGCGTATGCGCCGTGAGCTTCAGCGGCAGCGCATCCGGCTCGAGAATCGACCCGCGAACCAGATTCGTCAGCGGGACTTCTGCGGTCGGAATCAGAAAGAACTCACCCTCCGAGCCGACCTCGAACAGATCGTCGGCGAATTTCGGCAACTGCCCCGTGCCGAACAGCGCATCCCGATTGGCGAGATAAGGAACGTAGGTCTCGCGATAGCCGTGCTCGGCCGTATGCAGATCGAGCATGAACTGAATCAGCGCACGATGAAGCCGCGCCAGATCACCGTTGAGCACGACGAACCGGCTGCCGGCGATTTTTGCTGCACCGCCGAGATCGAGCAGGCCCAGACCTTCACCGATTTCCTGATGGTCCCTCGGCTCGAACTCGAAGGATCGCACTTCGCCGACTGTTCGCACTTCCACGTTGGACGACTCGTCCGCGCCATCCGGCACATCGTCGTGCAGCAGATTCGGCATGCCGTGCAATATCTCGTCGAGTGCACCGGCGATCTCGTCCAGGCGCTCCTCGGCCCTGGCCAGGTTCGCACCGAGCTCCTTGACCTCGCGCTGCAATGGCGTCGTGTCCTCGCCCGCCGCCTTGGCCTTGCCGATGGCCCTGGATTTCTCGTTGCGCGCCTGCCGACTCGCCTCGACTTCTACCTGCAGTGATTTTCTCTCGGCCTCGAGCGCAAGGAATTCATCGCGATCGAGAACGTAACCGCGGCGGGCCAGATTGGCCGACACTGCGCCAATGTCCTGACGCAAAAACTTGATATCCAACATGACTCTATCGAGATAAGAAAAGTTGCTCGACGCGCTGGCACCAGCCGCCTATGACGAGTCGAGCCAGGAGCAGGCCGATGATTATACCGCCAGCGTTGGCGGCGACATCGCGCATGTCGAAAACCCGGCTCGACGAGAATCCTTGCGCAAGATCGAGAGCCAAACCCAGTGCCAGCAACAGGAATGCGATCAGTGCATACCGCTCCCGCGGATAGAGCCCCGCGAACCAGAGCATGAGAATGAAATACGACCCGGCATGCAGGAGCTTGTCGCTCGGAGCAAGATTGACCATCATCCGGCCCGGCAGAAGGCTCCCGAATACGACTCCGGCGACGAGAACCCAGCCGAGG
>JASFSD010000350.1:0-3781 GCA_050114575.1 Gammaproteobacteria bacterium
GGCGAACCGGCGGATGGCGTCCAGCAGCTCTTCCTTGGTGAACGGCTTGGTGAGGTATTCCTCCGAGCCGACGATGCGCCCGCGGGCGCGATCGAACAGGCCGTCCTTGCTCGACAGCATGATCACGGGCGTTTCCTTGAACATCTTGTTGTGCTTGATCAGCGAGCAGGTCTCGTAGCCGTCGAGCCGCGGCATCATGATGTCCACGAAGATCAGGTCGGGCTTGTGGTCCGCAATCTTGGCGAGCGCATCGAAGCCATCGACGGCTGTAAATACCTCACAGCCCTCCTTGGCCAACAGAGATTCTGCCGTCCGTCGAATCGTCTTGCTATCGTCGACGACGAGCACCTTGAGGCCATTCAGGGCCTTCTCAACGCTAACCGCGTTATTCACTGACACGTAAACCTCCCCGACAAACCGCGTCCCGGGCCGCATTGACCCGCGATTGTCCCCACTGATTGGGCGTTTTAGCATATAAGTAGGGGTCCTTCCATCGACTGGTTTCGCATCCTGAAAGGCAAGAAATGAGCGCAAGATCACGCCAGCTGGGGGTCGTCATGGACCCGATTGCTGGAATCAATCCAAAGAAGGACTCCACGCTCGCAATGATGCTCGCGGCGCAGGAGCGCGGCTTCGATGTCGTCTATTTCGAGCAGAAGCATCTCTTGATCGCCGACGGGCACCCGCTGGGCCGCGGGAATCGCGTCACCGTCAATCGGTCGCTGGATTCCTGGTTCGAAATGGGCGAAGCCTGGAACGCCCCGCTCGAGTCGCTCGACGCGCTCCTGATGCGAAAGGACCCGCCTTTCGACATGGAGTTCATTTACACGACCTACATCCTCGAGCTCGCAGAGCGCCAGGGTCTGCTCGTCGTCAACTCGCCCTCCAGCCTCCGCCAGATCAACGAAAAAGCCTATACGGCCTGGTTTCCGCAGTGCACACCTCCGAGCCTGATCACACGCTCCGGCGACGTGCTGCGCGAGTTCCTCGCCGAGCACGGCAAAGTCGTCTTCAAGCCACTGGACGGCATGGGCGGCCGGTCGATTTTCGTCATCGAGGAAGGCGACCTGAACACCAACGTCGTCATCGAGACGCTGACCGACTTCGAAAGCCGATACACGCTCTGTCAACGCTACATCCCCGAGATCACGGCGGGCGACAAGCGCATCCTGCTGATCGACGGCAAGCCGGTCGACTATGCGCTCGCGAGGATCCCCGCGCCCGGCGAGAGTCGAGGCAATCTGGTCATGGGCGCGGCCGGCGTCGGCCAGCCGCTGTCCGAGCGCGACCGCTGGATCGCCGAGCAGGTCGGCCCGAAGCTCGCCGAGCGCGGCGTCCTGTTCGCCGGGCTCGACGTCATCGGCGACTACCTGACCGAGATCAACGTAACCAGCCCGACCGGAATTCGCGAAATCGACAGCCAGTTCGGCACCAGCGTCGCGGACGAGCTCATGCAGGCAATCGAGGCGCACCTGGACAAGTGAGAGCACGCGGCCTTCTCGGTCTCGCACTGACGGCTCTCGTGATCGCGGGCTGCCGCCCGGCCGACGACACGCTGGTCACGCACCGCCTGCTCGTCATGGCCACCTGGTTCGATCTCAGCCTGCCGCGAAGCGCCACCGAGCGCGACCCTGGCCTCATCGCCCGAATCGAATCCGAGCTCAGGCAGTTCGAAGACGATTATTACGCCTGGGGTACCGGCGAGCTCGCCAGTCTGAACCGAACGCTGACCCGTGCCGAGCCGCTCGAGGTCTCAGAGCCCATGGCGAGGCTGCTGGCGACAGCACGCAGCGTTGCCGAGACGACCGACAGAGCATTCGACCCGGGCGTGGGCGGACTTGTCGAGCTCTGGGGCTTTCACGACGCCGGGTCGACTGCCCGCCGACCGGAGACCGCCGCGGTCGGCGCACGGCTCGCGGAATCGGGCTCGATACTCGATCTCGAAATCGACGGGGCCCGGATCGGGATCACCGGCTCGGCGGCGCACCGCGAAGGTCTGAGGTTCACGCTCGATCTCGGCGGCATCGCCAAAGGCGCAGCCGTGGATCGTATCGTTGCCGAGCTCGACTCGCTCGGCGTATCCCCGGCCCTGATCAATGCCGGCGGCGATCTGCGTGTCGTCGGCACCCCCTCGGAACGGGACTGGCGCATCGGCATCGCCGCGCCGCGCGACGACGGCATCCTCGGCACGATCAGGCTGCTGGATCATGAGGCCGCCTTCACCTCGGGCGACTACGAGCGGTTTTTCGAGCAGGAGGGTGACCGCTATCACCACATTCTCGATCCGCGGACCGGGCTGCCGGTCGGCCACACGCAAGCCGTGACCGTCATTGCAGACAACGGCACCATCGCCGATGCCGCTGCAACGGCCCTGTTCGTCGCCGGACCCGACGCATGGCGAAGCGCGGCAGCTGAGCTCGGTATCACGGCGGTCCTCCGTGTCGACAGCACGGGGAAGATCGAAATGACGCAGCCGATGCGGGAACGGCTTCAAGCGAGAGCTGACGACGGTTCAGATATAATCGTTGCAGCTAACTGATTACCTGCGAGATTCACGTTTCAAAGTTGGCCAGCCCCACGGGACAATTCGATCGACTGAGCTCGATGCTCTTCTTCGCCGCTCTCGCCCACGGCGTCGTCATTCTTGGCGTCACTTTCGCGCCGTCGG
The DNA here is from genome assembly GCA_050114575.1 of Gammaproteobacteria bacterium. Taxonomy (GTDB): domain Bacteria; phylum Pseudomonadota; class Gammaproteobacteria; order Steroidobacterales; family Rariloculaceae; genus DATCZB01. The sequence goes on from JASFSD010000350.1 coordinate 2,669, forward strand.
ACGCGGAAGACCCGACCGAGATGCCGTCGCTGAACGTCACGCTGCTCGTGGACACCGACGCGCTCGATGCCGATTCCCGCGACGCCCGGATGCTTGCCTCGCGTAATCAGGCAGGCGGCGGCGACGACGACAGCCTCAGGCCTACGCGGACTCTGACCGCCCAGCATCCGCTGAATCAGAACGGCGATCCGCTCGGGCCCGACGAGATCGACGCCGAGGCCCTCGCGGCCGATACGCCTGTCGATCGGCTGGTGAGCCGCAGCCCCAGCACGCGTGAGGTCGAGGCCGTGCCCGAGACCACCGATCAGCCCGGCCCGCAACGCATGACCGCAGCCGCACTGTTGCAGCAGAACGCGCCCGACACCCTGGCCGCGGAGCTCGACCTCGAGACGGCGAACGGATCGCGGAACGATTCCGAGACCAATGGCCCGAGCACACGCGAGTCGGCACTGGCCGCCTACATGGTCGGCTGGCGCCAGCGCGTCGAGCGCGTCGGCACCGCGAACTTTCCGCGCGAGTTTCTCGAAGGCACGCCGGGCGCAACACGGCCAATCGTCGAGGTGACGATCGGCGCGCAGGGCGAGCTGGAACAGACCGTTCTGCGCCGTTCGTCGGGCGATCCCAATCTCGACCAGGCAGCGCTCGAGATTCTGGCGCTGGCTGGACCGTTCGAGCCGCTGCCGCAAGCCATCCTGAACGACTACGACGTGCTGCGGTTCGCCTACGAGTGGGAATTCTCCACGACCGGACGCGCCACGTCTCAAGTGCGGTAAGATAGCGCCGCCCACTGGCGGAAACCACAATCAGGCGAGACTGATGAGCTCACTCGAAGGCCAGCTCCTGATCGCAATGCCCGGGATGGCCGACCCGAACTTCAACGAGACTGTCACCTTCATTTGCAGGCACGACTCCGACGGCGCGATCGGCATCGTCGTCAACCGCGCCTCGGAAATGACGCTCGCCGATGTCTGCGAGCAGCTCAGCCTCGACGGCGACCTCGGCGAAACGGCCGATCAGCCGATCATGAACGGTGGGCCGGTCCACCCGGACCGCGGCTTCGTTCTGCACCAATCCGACGAGACCTTCGATTCGACATTCGATCCGGATGCCGAG
>JASFSD010000351.1:0-3776 GCA_050114575.1 Gammaproteobacteria bacterium
CAAGTGCGTGGAGTTTTCAGAGAACCTGCTGTACGGCGAGTTCCTTTTGAACCCGCCGGAGTAGTGCGCGGGCACTGGGTTGGCGGCGGGCGCATGCTACTATCGAGCTAGTGAAAAGCCACGAGACATCATGGAGATAAGCCAGATGCGTATCAGATTTCTCTCCCTCATTTCCGGTGCGGCACTGGTGGCAATTGTGGCCTTGCCCGCCGTTGCGCACCATTCGTTCGCCGCGGAGTTCGACATCAACCGTCCGATCCGACTGGAGGGCGTCGTTTCGCGAATGGAGTTCAGTAACCCGCACTCCTGGCTGCACATTACGGTGACGACAGATACCGGTGAGGTTCAGGAGTGGAAGGTCGAAGGCGGTGCGCCGAACGCGCTGATCCGCCGCGGCTGGAACCGGAATTCGATTCTGCCCGGCACTCGTGTCTGCGTCGAAGGCTTCCAGGCCCGCGATGGATCGTTCCGTGCCAACGGCCGCGAGGTCCTGCTCGACGACGGCTCCAACCTGTTCATGGGCTCGACCGGAATCGGCGCGCCCCCCGTTGCCGAAGCAGGCGGCGGATCCGGGTCAGGCACCTGTCAGGCAGCCGGCCGCGAGTGACCTTCTGAAAAAGGGGTCAGAGCCCTTTTCGAGATAAAGGGTCAGAGCCCCCCTTCCGAAAGGGCTCTGACCCCATCCCCCGGACCCCATCCCCCGCCATCCCCCGGACTGCAGTGCACGCGGGAACCTGTTCTCCAGAGATCGTCGAACACGTTACAATGCGTCACTGGCGCGCCAGGAGGGGCTGACCCGCAGAGCGCAAGGATTGCAGCGACTAGTTCGACCCCAAGATCGAACCCGAGGAGAAACACCAAATGCCACTCGTCAACATCAGGCCGGTTCTCGCCGAGGCCAAAGCACAGGGCTATGCCGTAGCCGCGTTCAATCCCGTCGACTACGCGTCGATGAAGGCCATGGTTGCGGCCGCCGAAGAAGTCAACGCCCCGGTCATCATTCAGACCTCGGCCAAGACCATCAACTACTACAGCCACGAAGCGCTGTACGGCTGGATGCAGGAAATAGCAGGGGACTCGCCGGTGCCTGTCGTACTGCATCTCGACCACGGTAAAGACCTCGACATGATCAAGAAGTGCATCGACACCGGCTGGACTTCGGTCATGATCGATGGCTCTCATCTGCCGTTCGAGCAGAACCTCGAAGAAACGCGCAAGGTCAACGAATGGGCCAACGCGGCAGGCATTGGTATCGAAGCGGAAATCGGCCAGATTCTCGGTGTCGAGGACGACATGGTGGTGACCGCGGAGGAATCCCACCTGACCGATCCCAGCGAAGCCGAAAAGTTCTGTTCGGAGCTCGACCTGTCCGCCTTCGCTGCCGCAATCGGCACGGCACACGGCTATTACAAGGGTGAGCCCAAGGTCGAGTTCGGCCTGATCGAGGAAATCAACAAGCGCACGCACGTGCCGATGGCGCTGCACGGGGGCACTGGACTCTCTGACGAGGTCATCCAGAAGTGCATCAGCATTGGTTGCGCCAAGATCAACATCTCGACCAATCTCAAGCACGTCTTCATCGAGAGCTTCGTCAAGTATCACCAGGACAACCCGACGGATTTCGAGCCGTTGCGTGTGCTCGGCGCGCAGTACGACGCGCTGAAGGAACTGTTCAAGGAGAAGATCACACAATTCGGCGGAGCCGGACGGGCCGCTGAAGTTCTGTCGAAAGTCGCCTGAACCGATGCAAGCACTGATTTTCGATTGTGACGGTGTCCTCGTCGACACCGAACGGGATGGTCATCGCGTCGCCTTCAACCAGGCCTTTGCTCAGGCGGGGTTCGATATCAGCTGGGACGTGGGGCTCTATGGCGAGCTCCTGCTCATCGCCGGCGGCAAAGAGCGCATGCGCCATTATTTCGAGACTGCGGGATGGCCGGACGCGGCCGCGGCCGACAAGGACGCGTTCCTGGCCGAGATGCACAAGACCAAGACTGCGATCTTCGCCGATCTCATTGCCAGCGGGCAGCTGCCGCTGCGCTCCGGCGTTCTGCGCCTCGTGGATGAGGCCATTGCCGCTGACGTTCGACTCGGCGTCTGCACGACATCCAACCCGAAATCGATCGACGCCGTCCTCGACCTCATGGGGCCCGAGCGAAAGAGCCGGTTCGAGTTCGTGCTTGCCGGCGACATCGTCTCGCGCAAGAAGCCGGACCCGGAAATCTACGAGATGGCGAGGGAGCGGCTCGAGCTGCCCGCGAGCGAGTGCATCGTTATCGAAGACAGCCGCAACGGGCTCCTGGCGGCCGTGGGCGCGGGCTTCCCGTGCTTCATTACGACCAGCACATACACCGTCGACGAAGATTTCTCGGAGGCTGTCGGTATTGCCCCGGAGCTTGGCGACCCACCGAACGACACGGTCAATCTGGAGCAGCTGAGCTCGCTGGCGGCGAAATCTGCCGCCTGAACCCAGCAACTTAGTAGCGGAGACTAGGATCATGAAAGAAATCGCGCTGCCTGAAATCGAGCAAGCGATCAAATCGATTACTGCCACGGCGCTCAAGAACGAACAGTATTTTTCGGAGCTGGACGCAGCCGCTGGAGATGCCGATTTCGGCGTGTCGCTGGCATCGGGCTTTAAGGTCATCGACTCAGATTGGGACGAGCTCGACCGCTCTTCCATTGGCAACTTCCTGCTCAAGATCAGCATGATCATGGCGCGCAACGTCGGCGGCTGCTCCGGACCGATCTGGGGCACTGGCTTCATGCGCGCCGGCATGCTGGCAAAGGAAAAGAGCAGCATCACACTAGCCGAGCTCGAGGCGATGCTGACCGCCGCCATCGAGGGTATCCAGCAACGCGGCGGTGCTGTTGCCGGAGACAAAACACTCCTGGATGCGCTGATGCCGATGCGCGATGTCATCAAAGCGCAGGCCGAGAATCCCGACGCTGAACCGGCCGAGGTGCTCAAGGAAGCAACTCAGGTCGCGAACGAAGCGATCGAACGAACCAAAGACTGGGTCGCAAAGCGCGGCCGGCAGTCGTTTACAGGCGACCGTTCGAGCGGAACACCGGATCCCGGCATCGTCGCAATCGCCACGATGATGAACGATATCTGCGAGTCGTTCGGCGTGGACGCCTCGAACTGACCAGATACCGAAATTCAAACAGTCTCTAAGGGGGATAACCAGATGAACAAATTCATGAACAAGGCGGACGAATTCGTCCCGGAAATGCTCGAGGGCGTGCAGCTCGCCAATCCCGATCTGCTGACCTACATTCCTGACTACGCCATCATTCACCGCTCCGACCGCCCAGCGGACGACAAGGTTTCCGTCATTCAGGGATCGGGCAGCGGACACGAGCCGGCTCACATCATGGCTGTCGGTCCCGGCATGCTCGACGCAGCGTCACCCGGAAACGTCTTCGCCGCGCCCCCGATGGACAACTGCCTGGAGTGCATCCGGCGAATGAACTCGCCCAAAGGCGTTCTGGTCCTGATCAACAACTACCAGGGCGACCGTATGAACTGGGACATGGCCGTCGAGATGGCCCAGGCCGAAGGCATCACGGTCAAGTCGTTCGTCATCGATGACGACGTTGCGGTCCAGGATTCCACGCACACCGTCGGCCGACGCGGCGTGGCCGGCAACTTTTTCGTCATCAAGGCCTGTGGCGCGGCTGCCGAGAGCGGCGCGAGCCTCGATGAGCTCCTCGAGCTCGCCGGGAAGGTCAACAGCCAGGTGCGCTCAATGGGCGTGGCATTGAGCTCGTGC
>JASFSD010000352.1:0-3765 GCA_050114575.1 Gammaproteobacteria bacterium
CGGAGCCTGAATCGGGCGCGTCCTCGAGGCACTCGGCTGCCGGCGGCACGACCGCGAGATACACCTCGTGCAGCGGCTCCTCGTCATCGGATTCCGGCTCCAGCCGCCACTCCTCGAGCAGGATCGGGGTCGGGTTGTGGCAGAGGAACCGTAGGCTGTGACCGTCGTCGGTCACGATCTGGGTCGGTTCGCCGAACCGTCCAGCGAGCTCATCGGCGAACCGAAAAAAGACCTCACCCGTGTCCTCGGGGTCGCTCGCGAGCGAAATGTAGTGGATCGAGCTGATGAAGCCGCGAACATCGCATTGAATCTCGATGCGGACGCGCTCATCGAAAATCGTGCCGTAAAGCTCAGCCACGTATCCCGGGTTCTCGACGTCCTCGGACGCGAATCCGCCCTGAAATACGGAGTCGGCCGCAAGCTCGGCATCGATGATCTCGGCGCAGCTCGAGAGCTCCGAGTAGCCGCGAAACTCGAGCTGGGGCTCCGCGCAACCGGCCAGCGCGAGAATCGGAGCCATCAGCAGCGGCTCGCGGCCCGGACGCCGTGCCCACTGCATCAGAGAAACTCGGGTTTCAGCTCGGGCCAGAACCGGATCAGCAGCAGCAAGCCGCTGACGGCGAATACGCCGAGCATCACTTTGGTCCGCTGACGATAGTCGTCGATCAGGGCGATCGCCTGGTCATCGCATTGGCGACGGTAGTCGCCGCTCTTGATGAACCGCACCCAGCGCCGCTCGGGGTCGCGCATGATGGCATTGATGTCCTTTGGTGCGCCGAGCGCCTGCCAGAGCGACGGCTCGACGAGCTCGCTCAGCCGCTGGAGCATCGTCCTCGCGCGCGCCTGCAGGCTGATGACCCAGACCGTGAGCGCGAGCACGTAACCCACGCCGACGAACAACAGAACCTGCTGGTCCGCGCTGAGCTGCATCGGTGCGGCGACGTTGCCTCGACGACAGGCGGTCAGAGCCGCTCGAACCGCTCCCCGAGCTCGCCGTTCTCGTAGAGCTCGTAATAGAACGTCGTCGCATCACAGGGCGGGCTTTCGAGGAGCTCGCGCGGATTGCCGCGCTGTGAGCCGCGCGTCCGGACCAGGGGCGCCGTGTAATAGTCGTCGTGGATCGTCATCGTGCGGCCGATCGACAGGCCGTCGTCGGCGACTTCCCAGCGCTCGACGATGCGGGTGCCGTCACCGCCCGTCATCGGGTAGCCGGACCCGTCGAGCCAGCCGGGTGACAGATGCGTGGTCTCGATGACGAGCGTGCGTCCCTCCCAGCGGCCGGTGGAGAAGCCCATCGACGTCAGCGGCTGATCGGCCGGTGCGTCCCGCCCATCCATGTAGACCCAGCGCGGCGTGTTGTCCTGCATATAGACGATCACGTAGTGAGAGCCTGCGTTCAGAATCTCCATTCCGTAAGGTGAGCCGAAGATCCGCGGCAGGCCGACGGGCAGACAGCGCAGCGCGTGGTCGTCGCCGAAGGTGCGGCCGGCGTAAATCGCGGCGGCCTCGTCCGTCATCGGCATCGGTTTCGGCTGAAAGTCGTCGACCGTGCGCTGGAACAGGTAGCGGTTGTCCCAGAAACCCGTGACGTCGACGGGGAACTCAGCCGCGGTGTAGGTATGGATGCGATCGGCTTCGGCCGTGACTTCGCTGGTCGTGAACGAGTCGACGCACTCGCCGAGATCGCGGCCGCTGTCGAGGTGGATGCAGGTGGCGTAGAGCTTCTTCGCGCCGTCGCGGCCGAGATTGCCCGTGGCGACGACATGATCGCCGGCCGTGAGCGTCTCCGGCGTCCAGTTCTGCCGGCGGTAAGTCGGTAGATTGCCGGGCGGATGCAGCGACCACTGCACAGTGCTGCCGTCCTCGAGCGTGACATCAACGTCGTAACGGATGTGCGGATTCGCCCACCAGACTCGCGTGACGACGCCTTCGACCTCGCCCTCGAGCGAGCCGTCGAACTCGGTCGCAAACGCGTGGTGCGCCGCGGCAGGCTCGAGGCCCGACGCGAACACGAGGAGCGCCATCGGCACTGCTGCAAAGCGGCTGAAAACTCTTGCGCGACTCATCGTAGCTTTACCCCCTTGCCGGCCGGGATCGCCCGGTCCGGCTCGAGCTCGTTCAGTTGGCCGGCTCGATCCGCAGCACCGCGCCGTCGGTTTCGTCCGTGATGACGTACAACAGGTCGTCGGGCCCCTGGCGCACGTCGCGGATGCGCTGATGCAGCTCTTCGAGCAGCACCTCCCGGCGCAGCTCCTCGAAATTCTGGTTGACGAGGATGCGCTGCAGCTGGCCGGTACCGAAGATCTCACCATAGCGAAGGCCGCCGACGAAAATGTCGCCCTTCCATTTCGGCAGCGCATCGCCCGTGTAGAAGGCCATGCCCGACAGAGCAATGGCCGGCATCCAGTAGACGACGGGCGGGATATAGCCCTCGTGCGTCGGTCCGCGATCCCGCGCTTGCCAGGGGCCGGTATAGGTGCGGCCGAGGCTCACGATGGGCCAGCCGTAGTTGCCGCCCGGCTCGAGAACGTTGATCTCGTCGCCGCCGTTCGGCCCGTTCTCGTTCTGCCACATGGCACCGGTCGTCGGGTGCACGGCCAGACCGAGCGTGTTGCGGTGGCCGAGCGTGTAGATCTCCGGCAGCGCGCCTTCCTGGCCGACGAACGGGTTGTCTTTCGGGATACTGCCGTCGTCGTTGATGCGCAGCACCTTGCCGCCGATGTTGTCGAGGGTCTGGGAATTACCACCCGATGCCGAGAAGTAGAGCGTGCCGTCGAGGCCGAAGGCAATGCGTGTAGGGCCGCCTGAGCCGACGTCACCGACATAGATGTCCTCGAAGTCCGCGATTTCCGAACCCGTCCAGCGGCCGCGGCCGAGCCCCAGCGCGCGACGGTCGCCGAGCGGCTTGGTGTAGCTCAGATAGAGCAGGCCGTTGGACTCGAAATCGGGGTGGGTGACGAGATCCATGTAGCCGTGAATGGCGCCCGGCAACCCGGAAGTGCCGCCGGAAAACGACTCGGGCCCGCCTTCGACGGGGTCCCGGCGCAGCCGGTCGTTGACGATGCGCCGGATTTCGCCGCCGCGTGTCGCGACCAGGATGTCGTTGTCGCCGACGAAGGTCAGGCTCCATGGCGTTTCGATGCCATCGGCGACGACAGAGACCCGAATATCCATGTCCTCGCCGGTCGGCATGACCCATGGGCCGTCGCCGAGCGGGCGCACGAGGCCGCTGGGTGCCACCGGGATACCGCTCGCGAACGGCACATCCTGCTGCGCGTCGGCTGCCTGTCCGCCGAGCAGAAACACTGCGGTCAGGCCGAGACCTGCGCCGCGAACGAGTCCTTTTTGTTTCATTCGAATCCCCCTTCGATCGATGCGCTCAGTATAGGGGGCGGCCCATTGGACTGCTAGAATCGCGCCCATGTGGAAATACATCGTCGGACTCGTCTTTCTCGGGGGCGCCGTGGGTGTCGCGGCAGCCTGGATCATGGCCGGCAACGCGCCCGGACCCTCACTTCGATTCCTGGAGCCAACGGCCGTCGGCCGGCTCGGTCAGCTCGTGCTCGAGATAGAGACCCCGGGCCGTCAGCTGACGGGCCTCGAGGTCACGCTGACCCAGGGTGATGACAGTTTCGAGATCTTCAGCCTGGCCACAGACGCCGGTGGCAGGCTCGAGGATGCCGGCGAGGACCGGCTGCGCCTGAGTCAGCCGCTGGGGCGCGAGCAATACGAGATGCTCAGAGAGGGCGAGGCGACGCTGACGGC
>JASFSD010000353.1:0-3762 GCA_050114575.1 Gammaproteobacteria bacterium
AGGCGTCGTGGAGAAAGTCCACTCGGCTTCGGTGGGGGGCTGAGCGCGTGATGGCAGCAGCCGAGATTCGACATGCGGGCAATGCGGTAACGATTCACGACCCGGCTCGCTATCCGGATTTCGCGGACGAATGGTTCGACCATGACTGGTGGCTCGCGGAAGGGGCGCGCAAGCACGACATCACGGGCCGCAGTTTCGTGCTGATGCTCGACAGGGGCGAAGAGACCTGGGTCTATCGACACTATCACCGCGGCGGGTTCGTATCACGGTTCGTCTACGATACGTACTTCTGGACCGGCGAGGAGCGCTCGCGGCCAATTCGCGAGTGGCGATTACTCGCTTTGCTGCAGGCGCACAATCTGCCGGCGCCGGCACCGGTTGCCGCGCGGGCAGTCAGGTCCGGTCTCGTCTATCGTGCCGACATTCTGACGGTGCTGCTGCCGGATACCGAGCCGTTGTCGAGCATGCTCGGCGGCGTCTGGACGAATCGCGAGCTCTGGTCCGCCATCGGCATCATGCTCGCCCGCTTCCACCGGGCCGGCTGTGATCATCCGGATCTCACGGCACACAACATTCTCGTCGATTCGCGAAGCCGGCCGTTTCTGGTCGACTTCGACAACGCCAGCGTCAGGGAACCGGGAGCCTGGCAGACAGCAGGGGTCGCCCGGTTTCGGCGCTCGCTGGAGAAGGTGTCGATGGAAACCGGAACGCGCTTCGACGAGTCGGCCTGGAAGATCCTGCTCGAGGCTTACTCGACGGGTTCCGCATAGATGTCGGCAAACTCCGTCGGCCGGCGCTTGAACTTCTTGTAGACCCAGAGGTACTGCTCGGGTGTTTCCCGGATGCGGCGCTCGAGCAGCTCGACGATGCGCCGGGTGTCGGCGATCGCGTCATCGGTCGGGAAGTCCTCGAGCGGTTCGCCGATCTCGACGGTATAACTGCGCTCGTCGGCGTTGCGGCGAAAGAAATACGGCAGAACCGGCGCGCCGCTGATTTTCGCAATCTTGGATGTCGCGATATTGGTCACGGCGGGTTCGCCGAAGAACGGAATCAACGCGCTCTGGTTGCCGAGGTAAGTCTGGTCCGGCATGTAGAGGACGGCCTGGTTCTGCCTGAGCAGGCGGACCAGCAGACGAACGTTGTCGCGTGGGATCTGGGTCTCGGAGAAGCGGCTTCTGCCTCTGAGGATGAGGCAGTCCATCATCGGGTTCCGCTGGGGGCGGTACATGCTGTTGATCGTGCCGGGAAATCCCTCGAGCACGCCGACGCCGACCTCGATCGGCGTGAAATGCGCCGTCAGCAACAGCGCGCCATGTCCTCGGGACAGCGCGGACTCCAGGTTGCCGAGCCCGATGATATCGACCCGCCGCCTGAGCTTGTCGATCGGCGTGAACCAGCCGACTCCCATCTCGACGACGGACAGACCAACCGATCGGAAGTGGCGCTCGAGCAGCCTGGCTCGCTGCTCCGCATCGAGCTCCGGGAGGCAGATCTCGAGATTGCGACGGGCGATCCGGACCTCGCGACGTTTCAGTTTTCGAAACAGCCAGCCGAGCGTCGTGCCGATTCCGAGCTGGACCGTGATCGGCATCACGGCCGAGAGACGCATCACGCCGAGCAGGATCCAGGTCGGCCAGAAGCGCGGCGCCAGGAAACGGCTCAAAGACGGGTTGCTGGAATCGTTCATAGGCGGGACATCGCGAAGTCTAGCAGCTCGGGCCTCGGAGTCGTCCCGGAAAAGTCGATCAGGGCTTTGCACCGGGTCGCCGGTGCGGGTACAGTCGGGTTTGTGCGTTTTTTGACCAGCAAGTTGCTTACGCTGGCGCCCTCGCTGGCGGCAGTGCTCAGTCTCGGAGTGGCCGCGGGTGACGCGGTTGGCGAGACGGCAGAGCTGAAGCCCGACCGTATCGTCGTCGTCAAGTCCGAACGCAAGCTCATGCTGATGTCCGGAGACGCCGTGCTGCGGAGCATGAACATTGCTCTCGGCCTGATGCCTCAGGGGCCCAAGCGGCAGGAAGGCGACTACCGGACTCCCGAAGGCAGTTACGTCATCGAGGCCAAGAACCCGAACAGCGACTTCTTCCTGTCGCTCAAGGTGTCCTATCCGAACGCAACCGATCTGGCTCAAGCCGAGCGTCTCGGTGTCGACCCCGGCGGCCAGATAATGATTCACGGTTTGCCCAACGAGCCGAAGTTCGAAGAAAGCTCCTACAGCGGCTGGGACTGGACTGACGGCTGCATCGCCGTATCCAACTCCGACATGGTGGATCTCTGGCGCCTGACCTCCGTCGCCATGCCGATCGAGATTCGACCCTGAGCCTGAACGCGCGCATCGCGCCGAAGGGAAATCTGAATATCCTGTCTCGCCGCGAGGTGAGTCAATTGCTCGATGCCGGCAGTGGCGGGCTGTACGAGTTATGGCGTCAGTGTTCGCTCGCGGTCCTGAATGCGGGCGCAGAGGAAGACGACATCCACCAGATCATGCGGCGGAATCCCGAGTTTCGCATTGCCGTGGTCGAGGAAGAGGGCGGAATTGCCGTAGAGCTCGAGAACGCGCCCGACAGCGCATTCGTCGATGGCAAGATGATTCGCGGAATTCGCGAGCACCTGTTTGCGGTGCTCAGGGATCTGCTCTATACGCACGAGACCATCATCGACAACGATCGCTACGATCTCGGCGATTCCAGCGACGTGACCGATGCCGTTTTTCACATTCTCAGGAACGCGCAGGTCCTCAAGGCCGACCTGAAACCGAATCTCGTGGTCTGCTGGGGCGGCCATGCGATCAGCCGCGAAGAGTACGATTACTCCAAGCGCGTCGGCTATTGCCTGGGTCTTCGGGAGCTCGACGTCTGCACGGGATGCGGCGCCGGGGCGATGAAAGGCCCGATGAAGGGCGCCGCGCTCGGGCACGCCAAGCAGAGGCTGAGGAAGGGTCGTTACATGGGGCTGACCGAGCCGACGATCATTGCTGCCGAAGCTCCGAACCCCATCGTCAGCGAGCTCGTCATTCTGCCGGACATGGAAAAGCGGCTCGAGGCCTTCGTGCGACTCGCCCATGCAATCATCGTCTTTCCCGGAGGCGTGGGTACCGCCGAGGAAATACTGTTTCTGCTCGGCATTCTGCTCGACGAGGAAAACGCCGGCGTCGAGCTGCCGATCATTCTGACAGGCCCCCGGAGCGCGGCAGCCTACTTCAAGGCTCTGATCGACTTCATCAACGTGACTCTGGGCGTTCATGCGACGCGAAGATTTCAGATCATCATCGATCACCCGGAGCGCGTCGCGACGGAAGCACACAAGAGCGTGGATGTGGCTGCGGAAACTCGCAAGTGGCAGCACGAGTCGTTCTGCTTCAACTGGAAGCTCAGGATCGGGATGCAGTTTCAAGAGCCCTTCGTTGCGACGCACGAGCATATGTCGGCCCTGAATCTGAGCCCGGACCAGCCGGTCGTCGATCTGGCCGCCAACCTGCGCCGTGCCTTTTCGGGAATCGTGGCCGGCAACGTCAAGGAGATGGGCGTTGCACTCGTAGAACGCCACGGTCCCTTCCAGCTCAGGGGCGATCGCAGGATCGGCACCGCGCTCGATACGCTCCTGCGCGACTTCGTTGCCCAGCGGCGCATGAAGATCTCCGATCCCGCGGGCTATGAGCCTTGTTATCGCATCGCGTCGTGAGGGTGCTTCCCAGGCCGTTTCGGATTACGTAAAAAGCGATTTAACTTACTGAATTTGAAGATAAAAAAACCGTAACAGTTGTGA
>JASFSD010000354.1:0-3685 GCA_050114575.1 Gammaproteobacteria bacterium
CTCACCCTCGACATCGAGGAAAAAGAACGAATGTGGATTGGTCAGCCGCACGTCGACGATCTTGCCCGTGATCGTGATCGCGCCTTCGGCCGACGTATCGTAGGCCGCCGCGAACGAGTGATGGGCCACGGCCGGCGCGGCCAGTGCGCTGGCCATCAAACCGATCAGCATGACCTTTGCCGAATTGCGAATCATCGTCTCTCCTCCTCGCAGCAATATGCCGCGTGTCGCGCCCTTCGCTTTGAGCGTCAGACTCCTCGTGCTACCCCGAAGTGACTCATTCCAGCCCGTCGGGTGCACCGCGTGAGCCGATGCCGAAACCGAAGAGCTTGGTTCCGTCCTCGAACGTGATGTCGCGCCCGTTCGCACGCAACGACCGATCACGCGCCTGGTATCCCTCGACGAGAATGACGGTGCCGGGCTTCAGCGAATCGGCCGTGAACCCGCGGCGCAGAATCGCGTTCGGCGCGCCGCCCTCCACCATCCATTTCTCGACTTCGCCGTCCTCGTTGACGACGTCGATATGGATCCAGGAGTGCGGATTGATCCACTCCATTCTCGTGACCGTGCCCTTGAGCTCGACCGGCGCATCGGCGTCGAACTCGGCCGAGAACGCATGGTGAGCGGACGACTGCCCGGCCAGGCAGAACAGCGCCAGCGGCCCGGCCAGTGAAACGATTGTCTTCATTCGCATCGGATATCTTCCTCCATCTCCGATTGACCGAAATTCCTATTCCTCGTCTCGTTTGACAAGATGGCCGTAAATCAATTCCTCTGAAAACGGCACGCACTTGAATTCGAGTATCTGGGCACCGGCCTCGGTGCGGCGGTACAGCGGCAGGCGAATCGTCCAGGGCGCGGAATAGAGCGTCGGATCCTCGATCGTCGCCGAGTAATCGATTCGATCATCGCTGACCTTGGTGTATCGCTCGGTCACGACCGTGGACGTGCTCCTGTAATTACCGGCGCGGTCATACCAGGCAAGCTCGTTGTTACCCGTCACCTCGACCACGAGCGTGTCGCCCTCCCAGCGGCCGTTCGACGTTCCCATCCAGGTCGGCACGACCGCGGGCACGGGCTCCGCGCCCATGTTGACGACGCGATTGGCGGTCGCAAACTCGTAAGCAAACAGGATGTCCCGGTTGCCCTGCATTATGTAAAACGGATGCGGGAGATACGTGGCTCGCGGAATGCCCGGCATGTAGCACTTGGCCTCCGGATCCGAGGCCGGCCAGTCCTCGCGATTCTGGTCACGGTGCGCCAGTGCCTCGGGCAGATACGGGATCTTGCCGTCGGGTGTATCGACATAGCTGATGCCGGCCGGAATTGCCGCGATGGCACCCAGGCCCGGAAACTGGGGCAGATCCGCGGCCGAATGCGCCTCGAGATTCCAGTTGGCCGGCACGTTGGTCTGCCACAGCCCGTTGAGGTCGGGTCGCCCCTCGAGGCGACTGAAATCCGGAGCCGCCGCGGGCTCGGGCGCGGCGTCGACGGCTGGCGCCATAGTGTCCTGCTGCTGGGTGCAGGCTCCGAGAAACAGCGCAATCGTCACAACGCCGAGCGGCGCCCTGATAGGCTCGCGCACCATAGATATCCCCCTTGTTCTCGCTCCTCGAGGAGCATTTGATCCGTGTGATTCCACTGAGTTTCCATCGCGATCGCTACGTCTGTCAAACCAGCTTGATTGTTGTCCCAAAACACCTATTCTTAGGGCCAACTATCAGGGAGTCTCAGGGAGTTTTTCATGCAGTCCAAGCTTCGCGCAGCAGGCATCGCAACGCTGGCCACAACGGCCGTTGCCGCCGGAGTTGCTCTGGCCCAGGAGCCGCAGTACGACCCCGATTACGAGCCGCCGAGGACGCCCTGGGGCGACCCCGACCTGCAGGGCACCTGGCCTGGCACAGACTATGTCGGCGTGCCGATGACCCGCTCGCCGGAGCTCGGCGAACGTAACTGGCTGAACGAGGAAGAGTATCTCGAGGAAGTGGCGCGCCGGGAACGGCAGGCCCTCAGCGATACAGCCGAATTCGAGCTCGAGGACGCGGCCAGCACGCCGGGCGGCGCCGTCGGTGGGCCGGTCTCCCCGCCACCGCACTGGCTCGAGCGCGGCGAGCCGCAGTATCAGGCCAGCCTGATCGTCGACCCGCCGAACGGCCAGTATCCGGCGCGCGTCGATGGCGATGCCGGCGGCGGTTTCGGCGGCGGCTTCGGCACCAACCGCGCCGACTCCTATCTCGACCGCAGCAACTACGACCGCTGCATCACGCGCGGCATCGCGGGCTCGATCCTGCCCGTCATCTACAACAACGGCAATCAGATTTTTCAGGCGCCGGGCTACGTCGCGATCCGCAACGAGATGATCCACGAGACGCGCATCATTCCGCTCGACGGCCGCGACCACGCCGACGACGAGATCCGGATGTGGATGGGGGATTCGCGCGGTCACTGGGAAGGCGACACGCTCGTCATCGAGACGAGAAACCTCAACGACCAGACCTCGATTCGCGTCAACGGCGGTGGGCGGCCGATCGACGAGAATGCGGTGCTGACGGAACGGCTGACGCGGGTCGCCGACGATGTCATCCTGTATTCGATGACCGTCGACGATCCCACGACCTGGGAAGCGCCGTGGACACTCCAGTTTCCGTGGCGGCTCGACAACGACTACGGCATGTTCGAGTACGCCTGCCACGAAGGCAACTACGCAATGTTCAACATCCTGAGCGGTGCGCGGGCCGAAGAAGCCAGAGCCGCCGAAGCCGCTCAGTAGCCGGGCCATGAAAGTCGGATTCATCGGCCTCGGCCGCATGGGCCGGGGCATGGCCCAGCGCATTCTCGAAACCGGGCACGATCTCACTGTTTTCGACGTCGCCGCGGCAGCTGCAGAGCCCCTGGCGAAGGCCGGAGCCACCGTTGCGAGCTCGGTCGCCGAGCTGGCTGCGGCCAGTGAGGTCGTCGTCACCATGCTTGTGCATGACGAGGCGATCCGGTCCGTCGCGCTCGCTGCCGGCGGGCTCTGCGATTCGCTGCCGGACGGCGCCATTCATGTCGTCATGGGCACGCACGGCATCGCCACCGTCCGCGAGCTCGAGGAGCGGCATCGCGCAGCCGGTCAGTCGCTCGTCGCGGCGCCGGTCCTCGGCCGGCCCGACCTCGCCGCTCGGGGTCAGCTCGGCATCGTGGTCGGCGGGCCGGACGAGTCGGTCGAGCGCGTCGCGCCCCTGCTCGAGGCCATGGGCAGGCGCAGGTTCCTGGCGGGGCCGAAACCGGAGTCCGCATCGGCGATCAAGCTTGCGAACAACGCCGTGCTCGGCTGCGCCATGGTCGCGATGGCCGAAGGCTTCTCGCTGATAAAGAAGTACGAAGTGCCGCCGCAGGTTTTCCAGGACGTCATGACGGAGGGCCTGTTCTCGGCCCCCGCCTACAAGATCTACGGCCAGAAGATGGTCGACGAGAGCTTCGACGAGGTCGGCTCACCGATCAGCGTCGGCCTCAAGGATGCCAGGCTCATCGCCGAAGCCGGCGCCCTGGCGAGCGTGCCGATGCCGAGCCACAACGTCTATCTCGACCGCCTCATCGGCGCAACGGCGCACGGCGACGGCGAGCGCGACCAGGCCGTGCTCGGCCGTGAGCAGGCCCGCGCCGCAGGACTGGAATAGGCGGGGGGCTAGAAGAGGGGTCAGAG
>JASFSD010000355.1:0-3666 GCA_050114575.1 Gammaproteobacteria bacterium
TTCTTGAATTCGTCGATGCTCTCGGTGTCCTGCCGAGAGACTTTCATATCGACCCAAAGCATTGGGAGGTGCTGTACCAAGCCGACCCGCTCCTGATGGGATTCGGTGAAACAGCGTTATAGGTGAGTAGCGATCGATTGGCTGAGACGCCGTACGCAATTGAGGGAACTGACGCCTATCTGATCGGCATTATGTTCAAACACCGCGTCGGTTTGTGAAACACATCACTGGC
Organism: Gammaproteobacteria bacterium; assembly: GCA_050114575.1. GTDB lineage: Bacteria > Pseudomonadota > Gammaproteobacteria > Steroidobacterales > Rariloculaceae > DATCZB01. Next base: position 233 of record JASFSD010000355.1, read on the forward strand.
GGTTGCAAATTTCTCCCAGTGCAAAGCAATAACGTCCTAACGCTGCCGGGCTGTTCGGCACCAGAATGCCCTCACGGTCGGAAAGGGCAGTGGCGTGGACATGGCGATCCAGGTTGGCATGTCACTACGCGGTTCTTATCGGACCCTAGCTTAACCAGATCACTCAGGAGCAGGTCTATGCGAAACAGTATCAGAAAATTTGTCCGGGACGAGGATGGTTTGACAATGGTCGAGTATGCGATTGCCGGCTCTCTTGTCGGTCTCGCATGCGTGCTGGCATTTACCAACCTCGGTAACGCCATTGCGGGAGCCATCAACGCCATCATCGGTGTGCTGAATCCGTAATCGGAAATGAGCTGGGTTGACGGTGCGGCGCCATGCGCCGCACGGGGCCACCGGAACTCCAAGGGCTGAAAAAACCGCATGTCATCGAGTCAACTGTTAATCGCTGTGCCATTGCTGCTGATCCTCGGCTTCGCAACGCTGAGTGACTGGCGCGAGCATAAGGTGCCTAACGTGCTGACTTTCGGCGGCGCGCTGTTCGCGTTCGTACTGCAATGGACGCTGAACGGCGGCAGCGGCCTGGTGCTGGCAGCAACGGGCTGGCTGGCCTGTCTGGCTTGCTTCCTGCCGCTCTACATGCGCCGTGGCATGGCGGCCGGCGACGTCAAGCTGATGGCGGTGGTCGGAGCATTCATCGGCCCCGTCGCAGGCGTCGTCGCCTGCGCCTTCTCGCTGATCGCGGGCGGCCTCGTCGCCCTGATCAGCCTGGCGGTCCACTGGCATGCCCAGCGCAACTCGGAGGTCGCCGCCGACGGCCAGGGCGCGTTACGCAGCGCGCTTCAGAAAAGGATTCCCTACGCCGGCGCCATCGCGGCCGGCACGAGCATCGTTGTGCTCGTGCCCTCCGTGATCCCGCCGGCGCTCTCGCAGTTTGGAGCATAGCGAATGAGTTTTGCCATACATCCAACGGCCGCAGACAGCATCGCCGAGGTTACCGAGGAGGCGAGACTCGCCGCCCTCGCACCCCGGCCGCAGACTATCGAGGCCACTGGACTCAACGAGAGGTTTCTCGCGGACCTGATCGCCAAGCACCTGCACACGGCAGGTACGCTGACGCTCGCCGACCTGTCAGAGCGGGTCGCTCTCAGCGGACCGATCGTCGAAAAGGTGCTGAATTTCATGCGCCGCGAAGCGCGGGTCGAGGTCAGGCCCCGTGCCGGCTCGAGCGGCACCTTGCCGTACGCGCTGACGGACCATGGCCGCAACACGGCGCTGGATGCTTTCATGCGCAGCGGCTATGTGGGCCCTGCCCCGGTTCCGCTTTCCGAGTATGTGCGCGTAGCCAATGCACAGTGCGTACATGGCCGGAGCTTCGAGGCGGCCGAGGTTCGTGCCGTGTTCGAGGGGATGCAGATTGCCGAGGATGCGATCCAGCAATTCGGCATCTCGGTCAATTCCGGTCGGCCCGTCTTTATCTACGGCCCGGCCGGGACGGGCAAGACCTATGCATCGCATCGAATCGCGCGCCTGTTCCGCGAGGTCATTCTGATTCCGCATGCGATCTCGATCGACGAGACGATTGTCGAGTTGTTCGATCCGCTGCTGCACGAGGCAGTCGAGCTCGACCGCGGCAACGGAATCATGCTCGGTGAAGGCCACGACCCGCGGTTCGCGGCCGCGGAGCGACCAGTCATCATTACGGGCGGCGAGCTGACGCTCGATCTGCTCGACGTGCGCTTCGACGCGACCACGCGTCAGTACGAGGCGCCGCTGCAATTGAAAGCGAACAACGGCATGTTCGTCATCGACGATCTCGGCAGGCAGAAATGCGCGCCGGATGCGTTGTTCAATCGATGGATCGTTCCGATGAACGAGAAACGCGATTTTCACGCTCTCGGGTCGGGACGACACTTCATCGCACCGTTCGACGTGGTTCTCGTGTTCTCGTCGAACCTTCACCCGCTGGACCTTGCCGACGAAGCGTTTCTACGCCGAATCGGCCACAAGATCTACTGCGGATACATAAACGAAGACACGTATCACCGCATCTGGGCAGATATTTGTGACAGGAAGCAGATCACATTCGATCCCGAGATCGTAAATTATGTGATCGACGAACTGCACAAGCCCAATAAGAGGCCGCTGTTGCCATGTCATCCAAAGGATCTCATTGAGATCGCTATGGACAAGGCGGCTTATACCGGTGCTCCAGCCAAGCTCACACCGGAGCTGCTTGACTGGGCCTGGGACACCTATTTCGTATCTCTAGCAGATGATTCGGGAATGCAAAGAAAAGCCGCGCAAGTAAGGAGTTCGTAATGGCTAATAAACGCGCCTACGTGATGATTTCACTATCTCTCGTAATGGGAATGGTAGCCGCCTGGATGGCGTCGAATTGGATTCAGGGCACCGTCGAGGGCCAGAATGCAGAAATGGAGATGGCCAGCGTCATCGCTGCCGATCTCGCCATCCCTTTTGGGACCAAGGTTGAGAGCCGACACCTGAAGGTTCTCGAAATGCCCGCAGAATACGTACCGGCCGGGTCGTTCAGCAGCGTCGAAGAGGTAGTCGATCGCGTGACGGTTCAGCCGATCGTTGCCGGCGAGATTCTGATGTCCGCCAGGTTCGTCAACGCCGACGACGGCAGCACGCTGGCTCCGCTTATCACCGAGAAGATGCGCGCCGTCACGGTTCGTGTCGACGACGTTATCGGTGTCGCGGGCTTCCTGCTTCCAGGCAACAAGGTCGACGTCCTCTCGAGCCGGCTGGAACAGAACCAGCGTGCGGTTTCCGAGACGATTCTGCGCAACATCAAAGTGCTCGCCGTCGACCAGACAGCGGCTGCCGAGAAGAACGAGCCGGTCATCGTCCGCGCCGTGACGCTCGAGGTCTCGCCGGACGACGCCGAGATTCTGGTCAAGTCACGCGAGGAAGGCTCGATTCAGCTGACGCTCCGCAATCCTCTGGACGATGAGGAAGAGGTCGTTGCCGAAGAGACGCCGCCGCCGGCACCGGTTGCCGCGCCGGCTCCGCAGCCCGTCGCCGCGCCTGCTCCGCGTCGAGTGGCCCCTGCCCCGAGCCGAGCGTTCCCCGTGACGATCATTCGCGGCACTTCAGTTTCCGAAACCAAGGCGTCGACCTAAGGGCGTCGCAGCCAAGATCGAGGAAGGATAAATGCATAGCAACATCAGTCGAACAGCACTGGTCCTGGGCACTCTGCTCTTCGCGACCACCCAGGCTCAGGCACAGCTCGTGCAGGAAACCTCGGCAGCCGTGTCCCAAACGGCCGAGCTGCAGGTTCCGCTCTACAAGTCACGGGTGCTGAGCTCCAGCGTCCCGGTCGAGAGGGTCTCCGTCGGCAACCCCGACATCGCAGACCTCTTGATCCTGCGGGATCGCGAGATCTACGTGTTGGGTAAGGACCTTGGCAC
>JASFSD010000356.1:0-3646 GCA_050114575.1 Gammaproteobacteria bacterium
CGCGTGACGACGACAATGTCTTCGAATTCCGTTCCGCTGTAGTTCTGGCCCTGTGTGCGCACGAGTATTTCGCCGCTTCCCGCCTTGATCGCGCCGCCGGGCAGGTCGAGCGAAGAGAGGCGGATCGCAGACGCGACCTGGTCCAGTGTCAGGCCGAAGCGACGCAATGTCGTTTCGGAGACTTCGACCGAGATCTCGTCCGGCCGGACATACTCGGCAGAGACCTGCGAGATTCCATCCATCGCCGAGAGCTCATCCCGAACCTGCTCTGCGATGGTTTTGAGCGTTCTTTCGTCGGTGTTACCCGTGATGATGATGTCGGAGGCGAGGTTGGAAACTGTGGCCAGAGAAACGATGGGCCGTTCCGTCAGATCCGGAAACGTATTGATGGCGTCGACCTTGCTCTTGATGTCGTTCAGGGCACGCATCGAGTCTGCATTGGTCTCGAGCTCGAGGTTGACGGAGCAGCTGCCTTCGCTCGCGGTCGAGGTCATCTTGTTGATGCCTTCAGTGCCTTCGAGCGCCTCCTCGACGCGTACGCAGACACCTTCCTCGACTTCCTCCGGCGTTGCGCCGAGAAAGGGCACACTGACCGAGATAGAGTTCGGCTCTGTGTTGGGCATCCGCTCCTGGCGCAAAGTCATCAGTGACAGGACGCCGCCGACCAGCAGCACCATCATCAGAAGATTGGCAGCAACAGGGTTATCTACGAACCAGCGAATTATCGAGCGCACGACGTTTTCCCGCTAAATCTCGTCTTCGATCGGCTGCACGCGCATCCCTTCGACGACAGTCTGTAATGGCGAAATGCTGACCCGGTCGCCGTTCTGGAGACCCGCGGTGATGTAAACATTGTCACGATAGATCCGCAGGACCTCGACCGGCGTCAGTTTAATCCTGTTCTCCGTGTCGACGACGAGCACGTACTCACCATTTCTCAATGCCGAGCGCGGCAGCACGACAACATCGTCGAGCTCGCGTCCGGCAATTTCCGCTTCGACAAACAGCCCGACCGGTGGCCCGATCGACTCGTCGCCGAGCTGACCGGTGCCCTCGACCCGCGCGATTGCATACACCATGCGTGTGCCCGGATCGATCTCCGCTTCGGTTCGCACCAGCTTCGCGGTCCAGGTCTGCTGACGACCCGCGAATTCCGCTGCCAGGTCTACGGTCGGCATGTCTTCCGGGGCGAATTCACCCCGCTGGTTCAAAGGAATGTTCAGATAGGCGAGTTCCCGATCTGCGATCGGGAGCCGGACCTCCAGGTAGTCAGTCGCATAGACAGTTGCGACAGCCGTGCCGCGATTCACGAATTGGCCGACGTCGACCTGCTCGCTGCGTACGAGCCCCGAGAACGGTGCTTTGAGCTCACTTCGGGCCAGGTCACGCTGCGCCGACTCGAGCACGAGCCGCGCATCGACGACGGACGCTTCGGTCACTCGTGATGACCTCGCTGCGGTTTCCAGGTCCGCCTGACTGATAAGGCCTCTGCCATTCAAGTCGCGAGCTCGCTCGTACTCGAACTGAGCCAGCTCATTGTCGGCCGTTGCCCGATCCAGCGCGGCGACGGCACGCGCGACTGCGGCTTCATAGTCCCTCGCGTCGATTCGAAGCAGCGTCTCGCCTGTCTCGAAGAAGCCGCCAGAGACGAGGTTCGGTGATATCCAGACGACATTGCCGGAAACTTCGGGAACGAGCTCACTCTCCGTTCGCGGCGACACGGTGCCCTGCGCATGCACATTGAGTCGAATGGGTCCGCGCGAGACCTCGACCACGCGGACGGAAATCGGGGGCGAAGTCGAGGGCTGTGGCTGGAGCTCGCGCCGGTTGACGACGAAGGTGAATGCGAGCGCAACGGCCACGCCGAGCACAGCGATAGGTATCAACGTCTTCTTCATCGGTCGGATCTCCTTATCGACCGGCCGGCATTGCCTTTCACGGCTTCACGCACGGTGTCTCGGAACAGGCGGTTCAGCGACTCCATGGCCCCGCCGAGCTCTGTGGAATCTCTTGCAGCTAGGGCTTTTCGAATTCGCCGCACAGGAGAACCGATCGAATCGGGATCCAGACGCATCACGGGATCATGCGGGTCCAAGCGCGCCATGAACGTGGTTCTGAGACTGTTCGCCAGAAGCCTCAGGACGAGATGATCGGCGAGATCGACGTAAAAGTCTCCGAACTTTCGAAACGCTTCGAACTGGCGGACGTGGTCGTGTTTAGCCGCGAGAATCGCGTCGATGATCCGATCAGCGTCCCGAAGATCTTCTTCGTTTGCCTTTTCGATAGCCGCAGTGGCCGCTTCGCGCATCAGTACGCCCATTAGATGCATGACCTCGTCTACCAGTTTCGGATCCGGCGGGTCATTCAGATCAAGCAGGGGACCGAGGACATCGAGCGTGCACTCTTCGATCGGAACGACACGGGCGCCGCCTGGCTGGATCGATACGATGCCGAGCTGCTGCAGCTGTTTCAGAGCTTCCCTCACGGCGCCGCGGCTGACATTGAACCGCATGCACAGATCGCGCTCCGAGGGCAGGCGCTCCCCGGCCCGGTATTGGCCTCGCAGAACCTCGTCGCGAAGCATCGAGGTCACGGTTTCAGTTCGAGAAATCTGGGGCTGGGCTGCGGTCATGAATTACTCTTGGTCCGGCCAGGATGGTAAGACCAGATTGGTCGGACCATATGCTAGCGGCCGACGTTGGAAACCACAAGGGCTGGGGTTCAGTTACGCGAATGGTTAGATTCGGCTGAAGATCGTGACGCTGTTATGAAGGGAGCAGACATGCAGATTCGAAGAAACGGGTCGGAGCCGTCCATACGAGGTCCGGAGGAGGATTTTACCGGCACGGTCAGGATGCAATTCGGTATGTGCAGGTCGACGCCTGCCGTATGGGCGGGCTGAACGAAGCCTTGGCCGTGATTCTGATGGCGCGAAATTTCGACAAGCCCGTCTGTCCGCATGCCGGCGGCGTGGGGCTGTGCGAGTATGTGCAGCGCCTGTCAATCTTCGACTACATTGCGGTCAGCGGTACGTGCGACGACAGGCTCTGTGAACACGTCGACCACCTGCACGAGCATTTCGTCGAGCCGTGTGTCGTTCGAAACGCGCGCTACACAGCGCCTCTGAACCCCGGCTACAGCATCGAGATCAAGCCAACGTCGCTCGACGACTTCGAGTTTCCGTCGGGTCGAGCCTGGCAGCAACTCGCCGGCGGGTCATAGCGGGTTTTGCTTCGAGTGCCGCTGCGACTACGGGTCTGTCTTGTATTGATTTGCCTATGACAGGCGGAACTTGTTGCTGCCTGCAACGTATCCCCGCCTCGCTGGAAGTCGTTTTCATTCCAGGCTGCAAACGCAGGGGAATTCAATGAGAAACAGAATACTCGCCGGCCTTCTCGCCTTCGGTATCGTTGCGACGGCCGTGGCGCAGCGCCAGGCGTCTCCGGGCGACTCGGTCGTCTCTCCGAGTATTGCGGATGGTGCCGTGACACTGTCGATCTATGCGCCAGTCGCTGAGCGCGTCTACGTCACCGGGGACTGGATGACGACTTGCGAGGCGCTCGATCTGAGTCGCAACGCCGACGGCATCTGCTCCGTGACACGCGAAGGTCTGCGGCCTGATTGCTACAGCTATGGGTTCAGCGTC
>JASFSD010000357.1:0-3640 GCA_050114575.1 Gammaproteobacteria bacterium
CAGAATCGGAATCCTGCTACTCGTTTGCGCTTTCGTCGCCGCCTGCGGCCAGCCCGGCGGCGGCAATGTCGTCAGAATTCCCACCGGTGCCGGCGGCGTTGGATTTCTGCCGTTGCTGATGATGCGAGAGCATGCGCTCATCGAGAAGCACGCTGCCGCAGCCGGTCTCGACGGCCTCGAGGTCGAGTGGCTCGATCTCGGCGGGCCTTCGGTAATGAACGACGCGCTGATATCGGGCTCCGTCGACTTCATCATTGCCGGGCCGCCCGGATTCATCACGCTCTGGGACCGCACGCGCAACTCGCTCGATGTGCGCGGTGTCGCCGCGCTGTCGGCCCTGCCGATGTACCTGAACTCGCGGTCACCGCGTCTGCAGAGCATCGACGACGTTGCCGACGGCGACCGGATCGCGTTGACGGCCATCAAGGTTTCGATACCGGCCATCATCATGCAGATGTATGCGACCGACCGCTACGGCGCTGACGATGCGACGCATTTCGATCCGTTCACGGTGTCGATGACGCATCCCGACGGCGTCATCGCCATGCTGGCCGAAACCAGTGGCATCACGGCGCATTTCACATCGCCGCCGTTTCACCAGCGCGAACAGCAGGATCCTCGGATCCGCACGATCATGAACTCTTACGATGTCACGGGCGGCACCACGACGTTCACCATGATGTCGACGACGAGCGCATATCGTGAAGCCAACCCGGATGCCTATGCCGCAGTTCTGGCCGCGCTCGAAGAGGCGATGCAGATGATCGAGGCCGACCGCCTGGCCGCGGCCGACATCCTGATCGCAGCACGTGGTGACGCCGGCTTGAGCCGCGAGCAGATCGCAGAGCTCCTCGCGGACCCCGATATCGTGTTCACGACGACACCGTCCAACGTCATGCGTTATGCGGAGTTCATGCATTCCATCGGCACCATCGAGAACCTGCCGGCGTCCTGGCGCGATCTGTTCTTTCCCGAGATTCACGACGCACCCGGCGGCTGAGCGTCACCCATGGACGACCAGGCAGCCGTTGTGCCCGCAACCGAAGCCATGCCGCTGGTCTCGGTCCGGGGCGTGACACTGCAGTACCGAAGCGAAACGACGATCACGACGGCAACCTACCGGGTCAGCTTTGACGTCCTCGACGGCGATCGTTTTGTTCTGCTCGGCCCGTCCGGCTGCGGCAAGTCGACGCTCTTGAAGGCGATCGGTGGTTTCATCGAGCCGACTGAAGGCGAGCTGTTGCTGAACGGCAAGCCCGTCACCTCACCGGGACCCGACCGGGCCTTCGTGTTCCAGGAGTTCGACCAGCTGCTGCCCTGGAAGACGGTGCTCGAGAATATCCTTTTCGCGTTGACGGCTGGAAACACGATAAATCGACAGGAGGCCGACACCCGTGCCCGGCACTTCATCGACAAGGTCGGCCTGACCAAGTTCACGGACAGCTATCCGCATATGCTCTCCGGCGGCATGAAGCAGCGCGTCGCGATTGCGCGTGCGATGGCGACGGAACCCGCCGTCCTGCTGATGGACGAGCCGTTCGCCGCCCTGGACGCGCTGACGCGCGACCGCATGCAAACCGAACTGCTCAGACTCTGCGACGAGACGAAGTTCTCGGTCCTCTTCGTTACCCACTCCATACCGGAGGCCATCCGCATCGGAACGCGAATCCTGTTACTGACGCCGCACCCCGGCCAGGCCAAGGCCGAGATCGACTGCCGCGGCACCGATGAGGCCGACGACTCGGGGCGGCGACTGTCTGAACGCATTCACGAGCTGCTGTTCGGTGAACCAACGACGGGAGCTGACAAGCATGCCTGAATCCAGGACCCGGGCAGACCGGTTCTTCGAGGTCGATCACAGTCGAATCGACGTCGTCGAGCGACCACATTCCACGTGGCATTCGGTCTATTCCAAGGGCTGGTTGCGCAAGACGGTCGTTCTGACCCTGCTGGCGCTGGTCTGGGAGATCTACGGCCGACGCGTCGACAACGAGCTAGTTCTGCCGACATTCCTGGACACGATATCCGCGTTGCTCAGCGCATTCGCTTCCGGGGAGCTCCCCGTCGCAGCGGGATACACGATTCCCGTCCTGCTGGTCGGCTATCTCGCCGGGCTCGCACTGGCCGGGCTGCTGACGGCTCTCGCAAGCGCAACCCGCATCGGCGCAGACCTGCTGGAAACGCTGACGGCCATGTTCAACCCGCTGCCATCAATTGCGCTATTGCCTCTGGCGCTGCTCTGGTTCGGGCTCGGTGAAGGCGCGATCATCTTTGTTCTGATTCACGCTGTCCTCTGGGCCGTAGCATTGAACACGTTTTCCGGCTTCAAGAGCATCAGCCCGACACTCAAGATGGTCGGGCAGAACTACGGCCTGTCGCACTGGGCCTACATCACCAAGATCCTGATACCGGGGGCCTTTCCGAGTATCCTGACCGGGCTAAAGGTCGGCTGGGCCTTCGCCTGGCGCACATTGATCGCCGCAGAGCTCGTGTTCGGCGCCCAGGGCGGCTCGGGCGGCCTCGGCTGGTTCGTGTTCGAGCGCAAGAACCAGCTCTTGATCGCCGACGTCTTTGCAGGCTTGCTGACGGTGATTCTCTTCGGTCTCCTGGTCGAAAACGTCATCTTCAAGCAGGTGGAGCGCCGCACCGTCGAACGCTGGGGCATGAGCGGCAGCTGATGGCAACCTCGCATCGACGAGCAGCCGACAAAGCCATGACGGGCCCGTTCCTGGACCCAGAGAAGCTCACTGCGCGCAACCGCAACCGCTCGACGGTCGCCTGTCGGAACGGCATCGTCTGCGCCAGCCAGCCACTCGCGGCAATGGCTGGAATCGACATTCTCAAAGCGGGAGGCAACTGCGTCGACGCGGCCATTGGCACGAATGCCATGCTCGGGCTCACGGAGCCGCATATGAACGGCGTCGGCGGCGATCTCTTTGCAATTCTCTGGTCGGAGCGTGATCAACGCCTCTACGGGCTGAACGCGAGCGGCCGTTCCCCTCATGCCTGGAATCTGGATGCAGCGGCGAACCGCGGGCTCACCCGAATTCCCTGGCGCTCGCCGCTCGCCTGGACGGTGCCCGGCTGTGTCAGCGGCTGGGGATTGCTGAACGAGCGCTTCGGCAGTCTGAGGCTCGCCCAATGTCTCGAGCCCGCCATCGACTATGCCGAAGCGGGCTTCCCGCTCTCGCCGATCGTCGCGCGCGCTTTCGATTGGGCCGACATCGAGCCGGAATTCGAGGCGAGTCTCGCGGCTGTGTACCGGCCGGACGGGTCGCCACCCTCCTTCGGCGATGCGTTCAAGAACCCTGCGCTGGCCCGCACCTATCGTCAGATCGCCGAAGGCGGACCCGATGCCTTCTACGCGGGCGAGATCGCCGCACAGATCGTCGCGACTTCCGAGGCGTTCGGCGGACTCATGTCGCTCCGGGATCTCGCCGACCATACCGCGACCTGGGTCGATCCCGTCAGCACGAGATACCGTGGTTACGACGTCTGGGAGCTTCCACCCAACGGCCAGGGCATCACCGTGCTGCAGATGCTGAATCTGCTCGAGCACTTCGACATCGGAGGTCTCGAGCCGAACTCGGCCGAGCATCTGCATCTATTTGCGGAAGCCAAGAAGCTGGCTTACGAGGAT
>JASFSD010000358.1:0-3637 GCA_050114575.1 Gammaproteobacteria bacterium
AAGGCAACGGCTTCCGTCCTGGAATTGATTGCACGGACCGGGCTCTGACCCGGAGCGCAGAAGTTGCGCTATCGTAGCGAATTGTCACAGGTGCCGCAGAAGACGGGTCGGGCGGTTCCCGTACAATTCGTCGTTCAGGAAGTGCCGGGCACGCCCACGCCGCCGATATGGAAAGACTGAGTCAGATCATCCGGACCTATCACGCCAAGTTCTATATCCCGATCATTCTGCTCTGGGGCTCGGTCGTTTTTGCGACACTGAAACCGGTCCTCATCCAGAGCGACATCCGATTCGATTCATACATCGAGCGCAACGATCTGTTGCGGATCGATCCGGGCGGCGAGGCCGGGCTGGATGACCTCGTCATCTATCGGCCGGCGAGTATCGACTACATTGCGCAAGTCGTCGGGCAGCCCGGTGACGAGATCCTGCTCGGGCTCGACGGTAATTCGATCATGCGCAATCGCGAGCGCGTCGTCGTTGCGCCGCGCGGGGCGGAAATTGCGACGGTCGAGTCCGGTATTCTGATGGTCGGCGAGGATCAGGTTGCGATTCTGGTGCAGAACGGCAGGCGCAATCCGATCGTCGCGGCCATCGAGCGGGACGCGATTCGTGGGCCCGTCGACAAGATCTACCGGAGCGCCGGTCTCGATGGAGGCGATCGGCGGATGATCGGTTTCGCCTCGCTGATCGTGTTGACGCTGGTCTTTCTGCCGTATGCGGCCTTCGTGCGGGATCCGTCACCGACGCTGTTTCGAATGGTGATTCTCGTAACGCACTCGTTTCTCACGTTGGCCGTAGTCGGGGCGCTGTTTGCGAGCGCCCTGCCCGGCGACCCGTTGCGCCTGGATGCTGCGGAGCCGGTCTGGTGGTGGTTTCCGCTTGCGGTTGTGTCGGGCTTTCGCCTGACGCTCGTGTTCGTCATCGGCGGTTTCCTGGGGCTTCAATGGCTCGGTCTGAACAAGCCGTGGCGCCTGGTTGCTCGTCGGTGAAACGCTCGCACCGGCCAGCCTGGCAAATCCTTAAACGGACGGATTGAGCTGCTCCGACTGACTGGCGCGCTCAATCGCCTATACTTGGTTGGGCCGGGGGAGACCGCAATTAGGGGGAGTTCGCTCAAGCGCGGCTTTGCCGGCCTCTGTCTGGAGGACGCACCGGATGCCATGGCCCGTGAACCGAAGCCTGATTCTGCCGCTGGCAGTGCTCGTGGCGCCGGCGCTCGCGCCGGCCCAGGACGCCGTTCGCGAAGTCGACGAGCTTACGCTGCGATGGACGCGCCTCGAGCAACAACGAGATGCGCTGCTCGCCGACTGGCGAACCGCAAAGCCCATTCTCGAACAGCAGCTGTCGCTGCTCGAGCGTGAGACGCGAGAGCTGACCGAGCTGGTCGAAGCCTCGACCCGCGAACAGGACGAAGTCGAGCAGCGGCGACTCGAGTTGCTCGAGGAGCAAACCCGCCTCGAGCAGGAACAGGCGGCACTGGACCGCAGCCTGGCGCAGGCTGTGATCGTGCTCAGAGCGCTGCATCTGCAGTTGCCGCCGCCGCTCGTCCGGGCCTGGGAGGAGAGGCTGCCCGAACTCGAAGATCCGCTGCGCACGGCAACCGAGAAACTGCAGCTCACGATCGAGCTGTTGCAGCAGCTCGATGACTTCGATCAGCGCATCACGCTCAACGAGGTTGTCATGCGGCTCGAAGACGGCAGCAATCACCTGGTCAAACAGATCTACCTCGGTTTGTCCCATGGCTGGTACGCCACCGAGGACGGTCGTTATGCCGCGTCCGGCATGGCGACTCCTGAGGGCTGGCGATGGATGCCAATGACGGATGGTCAGGCGGTGCTCCAGACCGTCGGCATTCTCGAGCGGCGCATCGAGCCCACTTTAGTGTCGATTCCGCTCAGGCTCGATGGCGACGCTGCGGTTGGAGGCGACTGACATGCGGGCGGTGACAGGCTTCATGGCAGGTGCCCTCGTTTTGCTCGCCACGGCGCCCGCGCAAGCGCCGCTGGCCCAGGATGCAGTCCTGGAGGATGTCCTGGCCGCACTCGGCCGCGACATACAGACGGCTCAGCGCGAGCTCAGTGATGCCGAGGCTCGCGTGAGCAGCGAGCGCGGCGAGCTCGCCAGCCGCATCAATGCGGCACAGAGTCGCGTGCTCGATCTACGCGAGCGTGCCGTCGCCGCCCGTCGGCTCGCCGACGAGGAAACACTGAGCCTGCGCCAGATCGAGACGCGTCTCGAAACCTGGCAGGATCAGAGCCGGTTCCAGAGTCGCCTGCTTGCAGGTTTTCTCGACCGCAGTGGCAGAAGGTCGCTGGCCGAGGCGGGTCAGATCGATCTCCAGGCGGACCTGCGTTTACTTGGCGAGCACATGTCGGCGCAACAGGCGCGGCTGTATCCGAGCTGGCAAAGCCGCGAGATCGTGCTCGAGGACGGCGCGATCGGCACTGCCGGGCTGCTCGAGCTCGGGCCGGTTACGTGGTTCCGGGACGACCAATCGGAGCAGTCGGGCCTGGTCCGAAGGGCAGGCGACATCGAGCGCGCGAGCATCGTGTTCGCGGGCGCTGCCGATGCAGGTATTGCGGCTCTGTATCGGGGCTCGGAGGGTGCCGTCACGTTCGACCCGACGCTGTCGAGGGCGCTGTTGCTGGCCGAGGACGAGGAGACGCTGCTCGAACATCTGCGCAAGGGCGGCATCTGGGTGATTCCGATACTGGCTTTTGCCCTGTTCGCGTCGACTATCGCCGCGGCCAAGGCCGTCTGGCTGTACCGTCTACCGACCCCGATGCCTGCGATCGGCCAACGCGTCGAAGCGGCAGTCCGCGATGGCGGCGGCGCAGTAGACGCGCTGCTGCGCGAGGCGTCGGGTCCTCAGGGTGCACTGGTCGCGATCGCGCTGACCGAGCAGCTAACCGAGCAGCGTGATGACCGGCTCTACTCGGCACTGCTCGAGCAACGTAATCGCCTCGAGCAGTGGCTCGGCGCGATCGCCATGACCGCGTCCGTTTCGCCTCTGCTCGGTCTGCTCGGCACGGTCTCCGGCATGATCGTTACGTTCAGGCTGATGACGCTGTTCGGTGCGGGCGATGCAGCCACGGTCTCGGCCGGCATCTCCGAGGCGCTGGTAACGACGGAGCTCGGTCTCGTCGTCGCGATTCCGGCGCTGCTGGCCCATGCGCTGATGTCGCGCAAGGTCAAGAGTTACCTCGGTCAGCTCGAGAACGACGCCGTGCAGCTGAGCCAGATTCCGACCAGGAGCGGGCAGACATGAGCGATCGACCCATGCTGCTCGAGTTCGCCGACAACCCTGTTGTCTGGGCGATCATCGGCCTTGCACTGTGCTGCTACATCGTGCAGTTCAACCTGATCCTCGGCGAGCGTGACGCTGAGTGGAAGCGGCAGACCGGCGTCTGGCTCAAGGTGCTGCCCGTTCTGTTGAGCGCCTTGCCGCTGCTCGGCCTGTTCGGCACGATAGCCGGCCTTTTGACGACTTTCCGCAGCATGGCGGGGTCCGGCGGGTTCGACGAGCAGAGCCTGCTGAGTGGAGGTATTGCCGATGCCCTGATCACGACGCAGCTCGGCCTGGTGATGGTCGTTCCCGGCTGGATCCTGCAAACGTTCATCGTCCGCCGCCACC
>JASFSD010000359.1:0-3630 GCA_050114575.1 Gammaproteobacteria bacterium
TGTCGAACACTCTCTCGAGCTCGGCATCGAGCGCCTCCTGGTCGAAAAACTCGTCCGTCTTCCAATCGAGTGGATGACGGGTTGGCGCTTCGAGGCTGCCTTCGCGTGTTGACATCCCGTGTTCCTAAGTCGGGTTCAGGTGATTCGCTCGCTGAGAGTCCGGGCCCGATCGCATACTGGCGTTTTCGAGACACGCCGTGAAGCCGTCCATGGCGGCTCCGCGCGCGCATCCCTGCGCGCGAGGGTCTCGAAAACGCCAGTATGCGATCGGACCCTCATCGCGAGAATCAGGCTCACTCGGAAACGGCGCTGGGAGCGCCGCGTTGCAGCGGCAGCTCCCGGTGATCGTGCGGTGTTAGCCGTCGAGATTGTCGAGGGCCTTCTGGAACCGATTCGCGTGCGAGCGCTCGGCCTTGGCCAGCGTCTCGAACCAGTCGGCAATCTCGTCGAACCCTTCGTCGCGGGCCGACTTCGCCATACCCGGATACATGTCGGTGTACTCGTGGGTCTCGCCGGCGATGGCCGCCTTGAGATTGTCGCCCGTCTCGCCGATGGGCAGGCCCGTGGCCGGATCGCCGACAGCCTCGAGATACTCCAGATGTCCATGCGCATGGCCGGTCTCGCCTTCGGCGGTCGAGCGGAACACGGCAGCCACGTCGTTGTAACCCTCGACGTCGGCCTTGGACGCGAAGTAAAGGTAGCGGCGGTTAGCCTGGGATTCGCCGGCGAAGGCTTCCTTTAGATTTTGCTCTGTTTGACTGCCCTTAAGATCCATGTGTTTCTCCTAACAAACTCACTGGCGTTACCGGTAACCGTTTAGACTAAGTCTAAAATCGACATAAAAGATTATGACCTGGCAGGCGACGTGTCAACCGGGACTATCCTCAGTGCGCGCGCGTCGATCGAACGCCCGCTGAAGGCGCATCGATTGACCGCCGACAGCGCTCTGTGTAGCTTGGCGAGCCCGATGCGCGGAGCCCGCGATGGCGAACAAAGAACCTGGTCTCGGCAAGCTCGAAGAGACGCTGGAAAATCTCGAGCAACTCGTGGAAAAGCTCGAACAGGGCGACCTGCCGCTGAATCAGGCGCTCAAAGAATTCGAGCGCGGCATCAAGCTCACCAGGCAGTGTCAATCGGTGCTCAAGGAGGCAGAGCAGAAGATTGAAATACTCCTGGCGGACTCCGAGAACCCGGAACCGTTCGAGGCCGAAGAGGACTAGCCGAACAATCTCAAGAGGGGTCAGAGCCCTTTTTTAAAAAGGGCTCTGACCCCTCTTCGATCAGGTGGCGGTGCTGCCGAGTCCCTGCAGCCGCTCGATCAGCGAGCGCAGGAAGACCTTGTTGAAGCGCAGCTGACACGAGGCCGAGGCCTGCTCGAGCAGAGTCGAGCTGACCCTGAGCAGCGTCACCGGCGTCTCGGCGGAAATCGTTGCCGTGCGCCGCGCGCCGCGCACATAACTGGTCTCGCCGAACCCCTGTCCGGCGCTGATCGAGCCGTTGATCCGGCGACCCGACATGATGACCGCCTCGCCCGAAACGATGACGTAGAAACGGTCGTCCATCTCTCCTTCGCGGATGATCTCGTCGCCTTCCTGATACTCGCGCCATTCGCTGGCACGCAGGATCTCCCAGATTTCCGAATGCGAGAAGTCGTGAAAGAACTTGAGCCGTCTCAGCGTATCGAAGCGCTCCTGATTATCGATCTTCTCGTCTTCGCTGCGCAGCTTCTGAAAGATCTGGGTCAATTCGCCGGCCAGCTCCCGCCCGCTGGCAAATCGGTCCGCGGGATTCTTCTGCAGTGCCCGCGACACCAGATTCTCGAGCTCTTCTGACACGTTGGTACGCAGCGTATGGATCGGCGGCGGTGTGGCGTAAACGATCTGATGCAGCAGCTTGGACAGGCTGTTGGCCCGAAACGGTCTGAACCCGGTAAGCAGCTCGTAGGTCACTGCCCCGAGAGAATAGAGATCCGACTGCTGCGTGATCTCGTGCGACTGAACCTGCTCGGGCGACATGTAACTCGGGCTGCCGGCAATGCCCTGAATGCGCGAGATTTCAGAATCGTTGACGAGGGCAATACCGAAGTCGATGATCCGGACGTCGTTATCGA
Source organism: Gammaproteobacteria bacterium (assembly GCA_050114575.1). GTDB lineage: Bacteria > Pseudomonadota > Gammaproteobacteria > Steroidobacterales > Rariloculaceae > DATCZB01. The sequence continues at coordinate 2,111 of JASFSD010000359.1, forward strand.
GCGTCAGCATGATGTTGCTCGGCTTGATGTCCCGGTGAATGACGCCGCGGCCGTGCGCATAGTGCAACGCCTTGGCGCACTTGAAGATAATCTCGACGACGTCGTCGATACGCAGCAGATTGTCGGGCTTGCAGTAGGCCGCGAGCGTCCGCGCTCCATGAATGTGCTCGGTAACGACGTAATAGTCGCCGTCTTCCTCACCGGCATCGTAAATCGGCAGGATGTTGGGATGCTGGAGGCGGCCCATCATCTGCGCCTCGTTGAAGAACATCTTGCGCGTGATGCGTGCCTTGTCCTCGTCTTCCTCGGTCTTGCAGTTGTAGACCTTTATCGCGACGTCGCGCCCGTAATACGGGTCATGCGAAAGGAAAACGCGGCCGCTCGAGCCCTGCCCGACCTCGTTGATAATGTCGTATTTGCCGATCCGCTCCGGGACACCAGGTCTGGAAACGGCTCCTACGTCGATGTCCGCTTTGGCCTGGACCATGAATCAGTTGAGCGTAGCCAAGTAATTGATCAGCTTGATTAAGACGACCGAGTAGACAGCCGCCATCAGGTCGTCAAGCATAATGCCGAGACCGCCACGCAAACTGTGATCCATCTCCCGTATCGGCCAGGGCTTGGCGATATCGAAAATGCGGAACAGAATGAAGCCTGCCACCAGCCAGGGCCAACCTTCAGGCAGGAGGAGCGCGAGCCCCAGGAAAGCCGCGATCTCGTCCCAGACGATGCCGGAATGATCGTGCACTCCGAGACGCCTCGCACTCTCGCCCGTTATCCAGACACCGACCGCAATCGCCAGCACGACGACCGACCAGGCGATCGGCGCTGGCACCTGGAGCAGCGCCACGGCAATCGGCACGGCCAGCAGCGTGCCGCAGGTTCCCGGCCCCCACGGACTCAAACCCGAGCCGAAGCCGAGCGCGAACAGGTGCACCGGATCGCGCAGCAACCCGACCGACAACCGCCTACCCTTGGCTATACCGCTCATGAAGCGAAATGGTCGAATCCGGCAGGCTCCAGTGTCACGCGGACGCCGTCACTTCGCCCCGTGATACCCGTGCCCGTGGTCAACCGCCCGATCTCCGTCACCGGCGTGCCGACCTGCCTCGACAACTCGAGCACGCGGTCGCGGTCGTCCGGCGCGGCACTGAAACAAAGCTCGTAGTCGTCGCCTCCATTGAGGGCAAACTCCCGCCCGCGCTCGCCCGGAAAGGTCGAACGCAACGCCTCCGATAGCGGCAGCGAACCGAGGTCGAGCTCGGCACCGCAGCCGCTTTGCTCACACAACCGCCCCAGATCGATCACCAGACCGTCGGATATATCGATCGCCGCGTGCGCCACGTCCCGCAGAGCGTACCCGAGATCGACGCGCGGCTCCGGGTACCGGAACCGCTCGACCAGAGCTCGCGACGCCGCCGCTTCGAGCCCGGCGTCGTGCTCGCAGCACTCGAGCGCTGCGGCGCTGTCACCGATCGACCCACTGACGAAGACGACGTCGCCGACCTGCCCGCCCGAGC
>JASFSD010000360.1:0-3605 GCA_050114575.1 Gammaproteobacteria bacterium
TTTTCGTCACGCCGCGGATACTGCGCGACGGAGCTTCGATTCAGTAGATACAGACAGCTCAGCGCACTGAGACGAGGCCAGCGCAACGCTGGCCTCGTCGTTTTCGAGGCATGCGGCAACTCCTGATTGCCTCTACACTTGGCGGGTGGGCGGCGCGAATCGCAATATCTATCTCATCGGTCCGACGGGATCGGGCAAGACTGCCGTCGGTAAGCAACTCGCGCGGGATACGGGCCTCAAATTCCTGGATTCCGATCACGAGATCGAGAAGCGAACGGGCGTCGAGATCAGCTACATTTTCGAAAAAGAAGGCGAATCCGGATTTCGAGATCGCGAGCAGGACGTGATCTGCGAGCTATCGGCGATCGAAGGTGCCGTCGTCGCGACGGGCGGCGGCGCCGTCCTCGCCAGGGCAAACCGTGAATGCCTCGCGGCCAGCGGCGTCATCGTCTACCTCAAGACCGGAATCGAAGAACAGCTCAAGCGAACGAGCCGGTCACGCCAGCGGCCGCTGCTGAACAACGATGACCCGCGGAGCGTGCTCGAGCGGATGGCCTCGGTACGATCGCCGCTGTACGAAGAAATCGCCGATGTGAGCGTCGACACCAGCAACCAGCGAGTCAGAACGGTAGCGAGAAAGGTGAGAGAGCTGCTGCAGCAGCGCGGAGACCTGCCGAGCAAAGCGCACGGCTAAGCGCTCGAACCGATGAATACGATAACCGTCAGCCTCGGCAAACGCAGCTACCCGATCCATATCGGCGCCGGCCTGCTGGCCGACGCTGCCACGCTCGAGCAATCCACCGACGCCTCCCAACTGCTGATCGTCACCAACGAGATCGTTGCCCCGCTGTATCTCGATCGCGTCGAGCGGGCATTCGCCGACCGCCACCCGAAGTCACTGATTCTGCCGGACGGCGAGCAGTACAAGAACCTCGAGAGTTTTGCCCGGATCATCGACGAACTCATCGAGGCGGGGTTTCATCGCGACGCCTGTATTCTGGCGCTCGGCGGTGGCGTCGTCGGCGATCTCGCGGGCTTTGCGGCGGCGAGCTATCAGCGCGGGATCGATTTCGTGCAGCTGCCGACGACTCTGCTGGCGCAGGTCGACTCCTCGGTCGGCGGGAAAACCGCGGTCAATCACCCGCGGGCCAAGAACATGATCGGTGCATTCCATCAGCCGATCGCCGTCGTGTCGGACACGGACACTCTCGGGACCCTGCCGCCCAGACAGCTCTCGGCCGGGCTCGCCGAAGTGATCAAGTACGGGCTCATCGAAGATCTGGAGTTTTTCGTCTGGCTCGAGGAGAACATCGCCTCGCTGCGCGAGCTCGATCCGGAGGCCCTGCGTGTTGCGATCAGCCGCTGCTGCGAGATCAAGGCATCGATCGTCGCCCAGGACGAGCTCGAGCACGGCAAGAGGGCTTTGTTGAATCTCGGCCATACCTTCGGCCATGCCATCGAGGCGCTCGGCGGTTACGGCAGGTGGCTGCACGGGGAGGCCGTCGCAATCGGCATGCTGATGGCGGCCGAGACCTCCGTGTTGCTCGGGCGAATCGACCGCACCGACACCGAACGTATCGGCGAACTGCTCGCAAGCGCCGGTTTACCGGTCAGCGCAGCGGGATTGCCGGTCAACGCCATCATCGACACGATGCAGCTCGACAAGAAAGCCGGCAGCGATGGGCTGAAGCTGGTCCTGCTGGACCGCCTCGGGTCGGCTCGGGTCGTCCCGGCACCGGCAAAGCAGATTCTCGAGTCGTCTATCGAGCGCCGCCTCGCCGGAGAGCCATGAGCCGCTCGGTTCTCGCCTCGTACGCAGCTCACGACGCCGCATCGCGCGGCCGGCGCTATGCCGAGCCGCCGCCCGCCTATCGGGGGGAATTCCAACGTGATCGCGACCGAATCGTGCACTCGACGGCCTTTCGTCGCCTCGTTTACAAGACACAGGTCTTCGTCAATCACGAGGGCGACCTCTATCGCACACGCCTGACCCATTCGCTGGAGGTCGCCCAGATCGCCCGCACGGTCGCTCGAGCTCTCGATCTCAACGAGGATCTGGTCGAAGCCGTCAGCCTGGCCCACGACCTCGGCCATACGGCCTTCGGCCATGCCGGCCAGGACGCGCTCAATGAGTGCATGCGGGACTACGGCGGCTTCGAGCACAATCTCCAGTCACTCAGGGTCGTCGACGAGCTCGAGGAGAGATATGCGAGCTTCGACGGCCTGAATCTGAGCTTCGAAACGCGCGAGGGGATACTCAAGCACTGCTCGCTGCAGAATGCGAGACGCCTCGGTGATCTCGGCAGGCGATTCATCGACCGGCAGCAGCCGGGCCTCGAGGCGCAGATCGCGAACCTGGCGGACGAGATCGCCTATAACAATCACGACGTGGACGACGGTATACGCGCCGGACTGATCGAGCTCGAGCAGCTCGAGGCAATCCCGTTCTTTGCCGACCGGGCCGCGCAGGTCAAAGCCGACTATCCCGACTGCAAGGAACCGCGACTCGCCAGAGAAATCGTTCGATCGATGATCGACCACCTGGTCACCGACGTCATAGAGACGAGCAGGAGCAGGATCGACCAGGCAGAACCGGCAAGCATCGATGCGGTCCGGAACCACGATCGGGCATTGATTGCGCTATCGCCCGAGCTTCAGCAGGTACAGCTGGCATTGAAGCAGTTCCTGCGCGGCCATCTGTACACGCACCCGCGTGTCGAGCGAATGACCCGGCGAGCTCATACCACCATTTCAGCTCTGTTCGAAGCATTCAGCGACGACTTCGATCTCATGCCGGAAGAGCACGCGGCGCGCGCGCGCCGGGCAATCGACGAGTCCGGACGGAGCGGCGCAATGCGGGCGATTGCGGATTACATCGCCGGAATGACCGATCGATTTGCCCTGCAACAGTACGCAAGAGTCACGGGATCGGATCCGGAGAGCGCACCTCTGTTAAACTAATGGCGTGTCATCGGCCGTAACCGACATACCCGTCAGAGAGCGTCTCATCGTCGCGCTGGACGTTCCCGGTTACGCCGAGGCGCAGGCCCTGGTCGAGCAGCTCGACGACGAGGTCGAGTTCTATAAAATCGGCCTCGAGCTCGCAACCTCGCGCGACTACTTCCGTCTGCTCGACTGGCTGCTCGATCGCGGCAAGCGGGTCTTCGCGGACCTGAAGCTCTACGATATTCCGGCGACCGTCGCCGCGGCGGTGCGCCAGATGAGCCAGTCGGGCGCATCCTTTCTGACCGTGCACGGCGATCCCGCGATCATGCGGGCCGCGGCCGGGAACAAGGGCCAGAATCTTAAGATTCTCGCGGTGACGGTGCTGACCAGTATCAGCCGCGACGATCTCGAAAAGATGGGCATTACGATGGACGTCGAAGAGCTGGCCGACCAGCGCGCGCGGCAGGCCGTGGACAGCGGTTGCGATGGCGTGATCGCTTCCGGTCTCGAGGTCGAGCGCCTGCGCAAGCACATCGGCTCCAGCCCACTGATAGTAACCCCCGGTATCCGGTTCGCGGATCATTCGAGCAAGGACGATCAGAAGCGAGTGGTAACCGCGGAAGCATCATTGCGTGCCGGCGCCGACTATATCGTCGTCG
>JASFSD010000361.1:0-3587 GCA_050114575.1 Gammaproteobacteria bacterium
GGGTCGCCGCGCCGACGCTGCTCGAGCGCCGCCTTCTTGACGAAGGTTCCATCACCCCACGGGTGATTCGTGAGCTCGACATCGGTATCGAGATCGGCGTTTTCGAGCCGGTAGGTCGAGCTGATGTACTGCTCGAGCCCGTCCGGGTCGAGAAAACTCATCGACGGGCCGCCCCAGTAGGCCGCCAGATGCTCATTGTCTCCGTCCCGCACCGGTATCAGCGATGAGATCGTGCCGGGCGTGTGGCCGGGCGTGGCGACGAAGCGAACCGTCGTCTCGCCGAGCGTCAACGTATCGCCGTCGCGGATGCCCCTGTCCTTGTGCGGGATCGGCGCGGGCGTGCCGATCTGCGGCCAGGTGAGAATGTGATCCCAGTCCGGCTCGCCCATCAGAATCTTGGCGCCGTACTGCTGCTGGAGAAAAGCGGCGCCGCCCCAGTGATCGTTGTGCGCATGGCCGATCACGACGTACTCGATGTCGTTCGGATCGAGCCCGAGCGTTCTCAGGCCATCCACGATCGTCTGCTCCCAGTTGGCGACCATCATCGCCTCGAACAGGATGATTCCTTCCGAGGTCGTCAGGGCCCAGGCCGAGATGTTGTCCATGCCGACGTAGTAGAAATTATCGAAGACCTGGAACGGATCCGTGCCGTGCATGGCGTAGTCATCCATTGCACCGCCGGCCGCACCGCCGCTCATGGCGCTCGGACACATGGCCGCCTCGATTCCTTCGTGCTCGGCCTCGAGGATCTCGTCCATATCGACGGCCGCCCAGGCAGGCGCCGCAAACGCGCCCCCCGCAATGAAGATACAGGCAAACTTCCCGGTGATTTTCATGATCATCAGTCCCTTTCTCTTTCCGGATAGGCCATAACGAAGCCGTCACGGTTCGGCATCCGAATCCGGGCGAGCGTCCGCGCATTCATCACATCGTCCTCTTCGATGATGCCGTTCAAATAGAGCAGGTAGGCCGTCAGCGAGTAGACCTCGTCGTCCGTCAAGGATTGCGGCGCCGTGAACGGCATCGATCGACGAATGTAGTCGAACACGGTCGACGCGTATGGCCAGTAGCTGCCGATCGTTCTGACCTGGTTCAGGTCGGTGAGCGTGCCGTGGCCACCCACGAGGCGGTCATTGGGCTGCCCGGCGCCTTCCTCACCGTGACAAGCCAGGCAGTTCCGCGTGTAGACGGTTTCACCCGTTGCCACGTCACCGGAACCCGGAGGCAATCCCGAGCCATCCGTTTCGATACTGATGTCCCACGGCGCGAGATCCTCGGCGGAAATCTCGACGCCGAGGCCCGGGCCTTCCTGCGCATGGAGCACCGCCGCGATGAGGCTCGCCCCGCCGAGCCCGATGAGCCTACGCAAAAACATTGCTGACCTCCCCGCCCTCGTCCACAGCCCAGGCCTGGATCCCGTTGTTGTGATAGTTCTGGCGCTCGCCGAATTCTGCGACGAGCGTGTCCCGCGTCGGCTGCACGGCGCCCGTTTCATCGATCGCACGGCTCTTGAGAACGGCGGGGCCGCCATTCCAGCGCCACGCCATGCGAAACCGCGTGAACGACTTCGAGAGCACAGGCTCCGATAGCGCCGCGTCCGCCCAGGTCCGCCCGCCATCGGCGGACACCTCGACCCGCGCAACTCTGCCCTGGCCTGACCAGGCGAGCCCGCTGATCTCATACAGGCCGGGCTCGCGCAGATTGAGACCCGTCGAAGGGCTCGTGATGATCGATTTGACGCCCATCTCTAAGGTCAGAATCAATGCTCTGCCGTCGAGCATCACGTCAGTGTAGTGCGAGGTCTCGTCCCGCGTCATCGTCGGCTCGGCGTTGACTTTGAGTCGCCGCAGCCACTTCACGCTCATGTTGCCCTCGAACCCCGGCAGAAACAGCCGCATCGGGTAACCATTCTCCGGCCGCAGCCGCTCACCGTTCTGGTACAGCGCCACCATGGCGTCATCCATGATCTTTTCCAGCGGCACGCTGCGACTCATTGCCGCGGCATCGGCACCCTCGGCCAACACCCAGGCAGCGCCCGCGTCGACACCGGCCTCGTCCATGAGGATCGACAACGGGACACCCGTCCATTCGCTGCACGACATGAGTCCGTGCAGGACGCCGCAGGGCGCCTGTTGCGGCGCCGACGCGAGGTTCGTGCCGCTGTTCCCCGAGCATTCGATGAACTGCGTCCTCGTGACCGTCGGATAACGCATCAGCGCATCCATGGTGAACGTCAGCGAGCGACGGACCATCCCGTGAATCAGCAGGCGATGCCCGTCGGGATCGATGTCGGGAACACCGCTGTGGTGCCGCTCGAAATGCAGGCTGTTCGGGGTAATCGTGCCGTGCAGCCGCTCGAGCGGCGTAAACGACACTCCACTCCCGACGACATTCGGCGTCCCACCCACGACGCGCTGAACGTCGGCCTCGAACCTCGAAGGTTGCCCGTAGGGCGACATGTGTGCGCCGGGGGCCCGCATCCACGGTGGGATCTCGAGAGGCTCGGCAGCCGACGGCTGAGCCAGCATCAAGCCCGACCCGCCCAGCAGCGCGGCACTCTGCGCCAGGAACAGCCGGCGGTGCAGCAGCCCGTTACCCGCGACCACTTCGAGTGGCTCCTGACTGTCTCGTTCTGACGCCATGGCGATTTCCCCCTTCGTGCTGCCGATCGATTCTAGCAGCGATTAGAACCGGCTTGGCCGCACCGACGGCAAACCCCTATTTGCCGGCGAAGCGGCATCTCCGTATGCTCGTGTCGAATAACCTGCCGGCGGAGAGTCACGATGCAGCGCAGCTCCAGGCTATTCATTGCAGGGATCCTCCTGTCACTTCCCATGACATTGGCGATGGCGCAGGGAACGGAAGGCGCGCCCGCCCGCTGTGTTCAGGTATCGCGAATCGATCGCACCGAAGTAATCGACGACCGCACCATCGTCTTCTACATGCGGGGCCGGACGATCTACGTCAACCGCCTCGATCGCGCCTGCCCCGGCCTCGACCGCGGCAACCCCTTCAGCTACCGCACCTCGACGAGCCGGATCTGCAGCGCCGACTCGATCACCGTCCTCGAAAATACTGCCTTCGGCCTCAGTCGCGGCTTTACCTGCGGCCTCGGCGAGTTCGAGCCATCCAACGAGGAGGCCATCGCGCTGCTCAAGGGCGACGAAGAAGAAGCCGACATCACGGTCGTGCCGGTCGAAATCGACGCGATCGAAGTCGACCCGATCGATTTCGACCCCATCGAAGCCGATCCGATCGAAGTCGACCCGGCCCAAGTCGACGAGTGAGCGCCGCTTCGACGCGAGTCCTCGTCACCGGCGCCTTCGGCCAGATCGGCACCGAGCTGACGCCGGCGCTACGGTCCAGACACGGCAGCGACAACGTCCTTGCGACCGGCAGGCACGTCCCTGAACAGCCCGCCGACGCCAATGAGCGCGTCGCGACACTCGACGTTACCGAACCCGCTGCAGTCAGAAAGATCATCGAGTCGCAGCACATCAATGTCATTTACCATCTCGCCGCAATTCTCTCGGCGCGCGGCGAGCACGATCCGGATCAGACCTGGCGCATCAACATGGGCGGGCTCA
>JASFSD010000362.1:0-3586 GCA_050114575.1 Gammaproteobacteria bacterium
TGTGTCGGCGATGATGATGCCGCGTGACATCGCAAACGCCGCCGCTTCCTCGTACAGGCTGAGCGACACATCGGCGATGCGCTGGGTCACTTCTGCGCCGATCAGGTCTTTTACTTCGGCGATGCTGATGTTCTCGTCGTGCGCGCCCGGTTCCGCCTTCGTGCTCGGCGTGAACACCGGTTCCTTGAGCTGCTCGGCGAGCTCGAGCCCCTCGGGCATGTCGATACCGGACACGGCTCCGGTACGGCAGTAGTCTTTCCAGCCAGAACCTATCAGGTAGCCGCGGACAACGGCCTCGACGGGAAGGGGTCTCGCTTTCTTCACCACGACCGCGCGGTCGCGAACGACGGCACGGTCTGCGGGATCCGTGACGACGTTTTCGGGCGCTTCTCCGGTGAGGTGATTCGGAATAAGGTGTTCCAGTCGCCCGAACCACGAATTGGAGATGGCCGTCAGCACGGCGCCCTTGCCCGGAATCGGGTTCGGTAGAACGACGTCGAAGGCTGAGATACGATCCGTAGCGATGATCAAGAGCCGCTCAGAGTCGACCTCGTAAATGTCCCTGACCTTGCCGCGACCGACGAGCTCCAGACTCGTGAGACTGGACTCGTAAAGCGTCTGCTCCTGGTTCATTACATGAGTTTACAAGAACGCGTGTTCGAAGCCCCGCCCCGGAGGTTGCGTTAGCCGTGCGCTGGATCGGTAAGGCAATCGGGGGCGCGCTGGGGCTCCTGGTGGGCAGCTACCCCGGCGCCATGCTCGGCGCGCTGCTCGGGCATCAGTTCGACCAGGGGCTCGGCGACAGGCTGCCGGGGGCGACGCTGCGCGCGCGACAGGTCTTCTTCGAGGTTACCTTCGAGGTCATGGGGCATATCGCCAAGGTCGATGGGAGAGTGTCCGAGGAAGAGGTCCAGACCGCGCGCCGAATCATGCACGCGATGCACCTGACGCCGGATCAGGTCAAGCAGGCCATAAATCATTTCACGGCCGGGAAGCGCGCCGAGTTTCCAATGCGGCAGCGGCTCAGTGACCTGGTGTCCGCCATCGGTCGTCGGAGCGGGCTGGCGCGGACCTTCGTCGAGGTTCAGATGCAGGCGGCGATCGGAGCCGGCGAGATCGCGCAAAGCAAACGCGAGCTGCTCTGGGTGGTCGCGAACACGCTCGGCCTGAATCGCGTCGAGCTGGCACAGATCGAGTCGATGCTGAGGCAACGCCAATATGGCGGTGCCCGGCCGATCGCCCCGGAGCTCGATCTCAGTGACGCCTACAAGTCACTGGGCATTGCGGAAAGCGCATCCGACAAGGAAGTCAAAGTCGCCTATCGCCGGCTGATGAACCAGCATCATCCGGACAAGCTGGTTTCCAAGGGTCTGCCGGAATCGATGACCGCCGTGGCCGAGCAGCGGACACAGGAGATTCGAGCGGCCTACGAACGAATCAAGCGGGAACGGAACCTGAAATGAAAGCGCCGTCGCGAGCGACGGCGCCTGGCAGCAATGAAGGGTTGTTGCTGGTCTATGCGGGGCGTCGCAGAGCCTGCTGGCGTGCGCGCGGCGGCTCCGGTCGTGCGTTGAGCACGACGATGGTCTTGCCGCTGGCCCGAACCAGTCCCTGCTCCTCCAGAACCTTGAGCACGCGTCCGGCCATCTCTCTCGAGCAGCCGACCAGTCGTGACAGCTCCTGCCGCGACACTTTGATCTGCATGCCTTCCGGATGCGTCATCGCGTCCGGTTCTTTGCACAGATCCATGATCGCGTGAGCGACTCGACCCGTGACGTCGACGAAGGCGAGATCACCGAGCTTGCGGTTGGTTCGGTCGAGCCGTGATGCGAGCTGGGTCGCAAGCTCGAAAACGATGCCCGGGCTCTCCGAGGCGATCTGGCGAAAGCGGGGGTAAGTCATCTCCGCGATCTCGCTTTCGGTCCGCGTTCGGACCCAGGCGCTGCGCTGGGGTTGTTCGTAGAACAGGCCCATCTCGCCGAAGAACTGGCCCTTGTTGAGATAGGCCAGAACCATCTCGTTACCGTCTTCGTCTTCGATCATGACTTCGACCGAGCCGTCGACGATGAAATAGAGCACGTCCGGCAGGTCACCGGCGTGAATCATCACGGTCTTGGCCGGTATCGTGCGTACGCGGCAGTAACTCAGGAATCGATTGATCGCGGGAATATCGCTAAGCGGCCTCAAAACGTCTTCCATTTGTGCGGACTCCAAATTTGACGTAATCGATGGTGGACCAGTGGGCGGGAAGATGTAAAACACTACCTCCCGAAGCTGTGACGCAAGTCACAACCAGTAAGCCAATCTGCGAAGGACTTCACCTCCTGCAGCCATGAAAGTGCGAACTGGCTCTCGAATCTGCCTGCCACCCGCGGCCGTGGCTTCGCGACCATGCCTTGCCTCGTCGGCCGCCATTTGCTCGAGAATGGCGCGACTTTTCCGATCGTTGTCGGGCAGCCGGCCGAGATGGTCCTCGATGTGAGACTCGACCTGCCGCTCGGTTTCGGCGACGAAACCGAGGCTCGTGGAGTCGCCTTTGAGCCCGGCCAGCGCCCCGATCGCTACGCTGCCTAAATACCAGGCCGGGTCGAGCACGCTGCTCCGACCGCCGAGCTGCTCCAGCCTCCGCGTGCACCAGGCCAGATGATCGACTTCCTCCGCGGCGGCGCTTTCGAGTTGGGCCGCGGTTTCGGTATCTCGGGCGAACAGTGCCTGACCCACATACAGGGCCTGGGCAGCGATCTCTCCAGCGCGGTTGACTCGCATCAGGCTTGCGCTCACGGCGCGCTCGGCAGGTGACAGATCCAGATCCGGCTCGGCTTCGGCCGGCGATGGGCGGGCGCCAGTGGGCGAGGCGGCCACGGTTCGCAAGCCTCGATCGCAGACGGCGACCAGCCGGTCGGTCCAGGAAATTGCACGGGCCATAACCTCGATTATAGAGGAATATGGGGTCAGAGCCCTTTTGCCCGGCAAAAGGGCTCTGACCCCTCTTGGTCTGGCTTGCCAGGGGCTGCGTCGGCCTTTAGACTTCGCCCTCTTTCGCCGGCGCAAGGGCCGGAGCAGAGCCTTATGAAGACATTTTCGGCAAAACCTGCAGAGGTCAGGCGCGACTGGTACCTCGTCGATGCCGAGGGCAAGACGCTCGGCCGCCTCGCTTCGGAGCTTGCACGTCGGCTTCGTGGCAAGCACAAAGCCGTCTATACGCCGCACGTCGACACGGGTGATTACATTGTCGTCGTGAATGCCGAGAAGATCCGCGTCACCGGACGCAAGCTCAAGGACAAGGTCTATCATCGGCACACGGGTTACGTCGGTAACCTGAAGTCCGAGCCGCTGGAAAAGCTCCTGCAGCGGGCGCCGGAGCGGGCGCTCCAGCTGGCCGTCAAGGGGATGCTGCCCAAGACGCCGCTCGGCCGCAGTATGCTCAAGAAACTCAAGATCGTTCGCGGCTCGGAGCACCCGCACGGCGCGCAGCAGCCGACGACACTGGAGCTATAGGACGATGGCAACAGAACAGTACTACGGCACGGGCCGGCGCAAGACGTCTTCGGCGAGGGTCTATCTTCGCCCTGGAAATGGAGCGATT
>JASFSD010000363.1:0-3580 GCA_050114575.1 Gammaproteobacteria bacterium
GGCGACGCCACCGGCGCCTTGAGTCGGTTCGCCGGAGCTGCCGCGCGCATACTCGGCGATATCGGCACTGACGACGATTGCGCATCGATCTTCTGATTCGAGCGCGAGATAGCGCAGCCCGTTCTTGAGCGCATAAACGCCGCCGAGACACGCATGTTTGACTTCCGGAACCTCGCAGTTGCGCGAGAGCGTCGGCATGCCTTTGGCTCGCAGCGCATCGTCGATCATGCCCTTGATGATGACGGCGCCGGCGGAATTATCCGTGCTCGACTCGGTACCGAAACCGAGAAAACCGACCCTTCGCGGGTCGATTTCATTGCGCTCTATCAACCGCAATACAGCAGTCGCAGCAATCGTATAAACACTCTGAGCCGGCCCGCGCATGCGGAAGCTGCGGCCGACCACTGCCTGCGTCTTGTCCCAGGGCGAGTCGGTCCAATCACACCAGGATTTCAGGTCGACCCGATAAGGCGGTACGTAGACGGCAAATCCACTGATGCCGACGGATTCATTCATTCAATGGGACCCCACACTGGTGAATCGTGCGCTGGATTTCGCGCAACCTTATGCGTCTCGAGCACTAAAACGCGCGATTATAGGGCACTTTTGACGGATCGCCCAAAATATGTCGGCTCGCCGCAACAAGTCCGGAAGAGACGGTGGCAATGGCTCGGGCGCTAAACACGAGGATTACAGCAGGTATACTAACCGGTCGAGCCCAAATGAGCGTCGGAATGGACACCAAACCGCTACAAGAACCCGAAGAAATCGCCGATACCGCCACCATCGAGGCTATCGTAAGCGAGCACGCGAGCCGACCCGGAGCGCTCCTGCCCATCCTGCACGCGATTCAGGATCGCATGTCCTATGTGCCCGAGGAGGCCGTTCCGATCATCGCCAGGGCGCTCAATCTGTCGCGGGCGGAGGTCCACGGCGTCATCAGCTTTTATCACCTGTTCCGGCAATCCGCGCCGGGAAGGCAAACGCTCTACATCTGCCGGGCCGAGGCCTGCCAGGCGATGGGTAGCCGCGATCTCGAGGCTTACGTCAAAGAGAAGCTCAAGATCGGTTTCCACGAGACGACGGCCGATGGGCGCTTCAGCCTCGAGCCGATTTATTGCCTCGGGAATTGCGCCTGCTCGCCGGCCGTCATGATCGACGAGACGGTGCATGGTCGGATCAGCACCGATCGCATCGACGAGCTTCTGAGCTGAAGGGGCGGACAGCATGAACGCTCCAGATTCCATACGCATTTACGTGCCCTCCGATACGACCGCTCGTTCCCTGGGTGCGGACGCCGTCGCCGACGCGATCCGTGCCGAGGCCGAGCAGCGCGGGCTGACAATCGACATCGTGCGCAACGGCTCGCGCGGCCTTTACTGGCTCGAGCCAATGGTCGAAGTCGCAGTCGACGGCGAGCGCGTGGCCTACGGCCCGGTAGAGCCAACCGATGTCCCCGGTCTGTTCGACTCGGGCTTTCAGACGGGTGGCCGCCACCGCCTGGCGCTCGGTGCGACGGAGGCCATTCCCTACCTGGCCGAGCAGTCGCGCCTGACGATGGCGCGCGTCGGCATCGTCGACCCGTCGTCTCTCGACGACTATCGCGAGCACGGCGGTTACCGCGGCCTCGCCAACGCGCTGGGGATGACGGGTGAGCAGATTGTCGAGGCCGTTACGGATTCGGGGCTTCGCGGTCGCGGCGGCGCGGCATTTCCGACCGGGATCAAGTGGAACACGGTGCTGACGACCGAGTCCGACCAGAAATACATCGTCTGCAATGCCGACGAGGGAGATTCGGGCACTTTTGCCGATCGCATGGTCATGGAGTCCGACCCGTTCGTGCTCATCGAAGGCATGACGATTGCAGGTCTCGCCGTCGGGGCGACGCAGGGCTATGTCTACATCCGGTGCGAATACCCGCAGGCCATTCGGACCATGCAGACGGCCATCGAGAGCGCAACGGACGCGGGATTGCTCGGCGACGCCGTCATGGGCGGCGATCGCGCCTTCCATCTCGAGGTTCGCGAAGCGGCCGGTGCCTACATATGCGGCGAAGAGACTTCGCTGCTCGAGAGTCTCGAAGGCAAGCGCGGTGTCATCCGGTTCCGACCGCCGCTGCCGGCGATCGAGGGGCTCTTCGGTCGGCCGACCGTCGTCAACAATGTGATTTCACTGGCGAGCGTCCCGATCATCCTCGACAAGGGAGCGGAGTATTACCGGGACTATGGTGTCGGTCGTTCGCGCGGCACGCTGACAGTCCAGCTCGCCGGCAACATCAAGCAGGGCGGCCTCGTCGAGATCGCTTTCGGCAAGACGCTGAAGGAGCTGCTCTACGACTTCGGTGGCGGCAGCGCGACCGGGCGGCCGATCCGCGCCGTGCAGGCCGGGGGACCGCTCGGCGCTTACGTGCATCCGTCCCAGTTCGAGACTCCGCTCGACTACGAGGAGTTCGCCGGGGTCGGCGCGATGATCGGTCACGGCGGTCTCGTGGTATTCGACGATACCGTCGACATGGGCGAGCAGGCCCGATTCGCAATGGAATTCTGCGCCATCGAGTCCTGCGGCAAGTGCACGCCGTGCCGCGTTGGAGCCGTTCGGGGCGTCGAGGTCATCGACCGCATTCGCTCCGGTATCGAAGCGGACAAGAACCTCGGACTTTTACGCGATTTGTGCGGCACAATGGTCGATGGATCGTTGTGTGCGCTGGGCGGGATGGCACCGTTTCCCGTCATCAGCGTGATGGATCATTTTCCGGAAGACCTGGGTCCAAGGCACTGAGGGACCCCTGGGGAGAGTCAGGATGAGCATCGACTACAAGCTTTACCAACGCGCTCGCGACTTCGCGACGCCGGCCAGCGATTCGAAAGAATCCGTCAGTCTCAGGATCGACGGCGAATCGGTGACCGTGCCGGCGGGCACATCGGTCATCCGTGCAGCGGCCGAGGCGGGGATCAACATTCCGAAGCTCTGCGCGACCGACAGCCTCAAGGCTTTCGGATCATGCCGCCTGTGCCTGGTCGAGATCGAAGGCGCCAAGGGCCTTCCCGCCTCCTGCACGACAGAGGTTCGTGAAGGCATGGTGGTGACGACGCAGACCGATCGTCTGGCCGAGATCCGGCGCAACGTCATGGAGCTCTACATCTCCGACCATCCGCTCGACTGCCTGACCTGTCCCACCAACGGCGACTGCGAGCTGCAGGATATGGCCGGTGCCGTCGGCTTGCGCGAGGTGCGCTACGGCTACGAGGGTGAGAACCACCTCGACGCCGAAAAGGACAAGAGCAATCCGTATTTCACGTTCGATCCATCCAAGTGCATCGTCTGCTCGCGATGTGTCCGCGCCTGTGAGGAGGTGCAGGGCACGTTCGCCCTGACGATCGACGGACGAGGCTTCGAGTCCAAGGTGGCAGCGAGCCAGGATCAGTCGTTTCTCGATTCGGAGTGCGTCTCCTGTGGCGCCTGCGTGCAGGCCTGCCCGACAGCCACGCTGACCGAGAATTCGCTGATCGAGCAGGGTCAGCCCGAGCATTATGCGATCACGACCTGCGCCTACTGCGGCGTCGGTTGCTCCTTCCGCGCC
>JASFSD010000364.1:0-3570 GCA_050114575.1 Gammaproteobacteria bacterium
GGCATAGCCTACGACGCGGAATCGGACCGCATTTTCGTCACCGGCAAGCTCTGGCCTGCCATCTTCGAGATCGAGCTCGATCAGCGTCGCTGACCCTCGACTGCTGCGCCATCGCTGCCGAAAACGCCCGATAACGCGTTTCGATTGCGAGGCCCGGACAGCAGTACTAGACTAACCGAGCGCATGGGACGGACCTCACCGCGAACGATACCAAAGGGACCCTGGGCCACTGCGGCCAATTCGAATCAACCAAATCAAACAAAGGGTTACTAGCTATGTCACAGAAATACTCCGGCGGCTGCGAACATATTCACACGGGCTCGGATAACGAGCCGATCGACAACCACACCTGTCATTGTTCCGTCTGCAAACGCGTGACCGGCCAGGACACGACGCATGTCGTGTTCTTTGCCCATGGGGACCTTGCCGTCGACAACGAGGCCGGACTGAACCGTCAGCCGTTCAACGACCAGAATCCCGACGGCCCACTCGAGCTTTGCACCTGCGCCCAGTGCGGCACGCCGATCATGCTCGACGACAAGGAGCACAGAATTCGTGTGATCGTGCCGAACCTCATGGGTTACGAGGCTGGCTCCCTGCCGGCGACTTATCACGCCTTCTACGATCCCGCGTCGGGCGCGCCGAGACCCGACGACGGCCGACCCGTGCATGAGGGGTTGAGGCCTGATTTCGTCTGGCCGGCATCGTCATAGTGATCGACTCGACGCCGACTGAGGCCACCTATCCGGCACTCAAAGCATACGTTGCCGGCGAATGGCTCGGCGTCGAGGGCCGGCGAACCCAGGAGGTACTGAATCCGGCGACGGGCAAGGCGCTAGGCGAGCTGCCCGTCGTCGATTCCTCCGATCTCGACCGCGCGCTCGAGGCGGCTGCTGCGGGCTTTCGGGCGTGGCGCCAGGCGGACCCCCACGAGCGCGCAGCAGTGCTTGCCGGCGCCGCACGGCTGCTGCGCGAGCGGGCCGACAGCATCGCGCGCAACGCGACGCTGGAGGAAGGCAAAACCCTGACCGAGGCGCGACAGGAGACACTCGCGGCTGCCGGTCTGTTCGACTTTTATGCCGGCGAAGCCGTCCGGCTCTACGGGCGCGTTCTGATGCGCCCGCCGGGCAAGCGAACGCTCGTGACGAAGGAGCCCGTCGGCCCTGTCGCCGCGTTCTCACCCTGGAATTTTCCGGTGCACAATCCAGTGCGCAAGCTTGGCGCGCCGATCGCAACCGGCTGCTCGGTGATCCTGAAGCCCGCCGAGGAAACGCCGGCTTCCGCCATCGCCGTGCTCGAGGCTCTGCTCGAGGCCGGACTGCCGGCCAATGTCGCCCAGCTCGTCTTCGGCGTCCCCGACGAGATTTCACGACATCTTCTGGCCTCGCCGATCATCCGCAAGCTGAGCTTCACAGGCTCGACCGCCGTCGGCCGGCAGCTGATGCGGCTCTCGGCGGATACCGTGAAAAAGATGACTCTCGAGCTCGGCGGGCATGCGCCCGTCATCATCTTCGACGACTGCGATCTCGATACGACTGTCGAAACGCTGGCGGCAGCCAAGTTCAGAAACGCCGGGCAGGTCTGCGTATCGCCGACACGATTCTATATTCAGGAAGGCATCTACGACCGTTTCGTCGCGGCCGTCTCCGATCGGTCGGCCCGGGTCAATGTGACCGAAGGGCTGGCGGCAACCGCCGACATGGGACCGATGGCAAATCCTCGGCGGCCGGCGAGCGTCGAGTCGATGATCGGCGAAGCCGTCAGCGACGGCGCCAGGATCGTCACTGGTGGCGAGAGAATCGATCGCGACGGGTTCTTTTACCGTCCAACGGTGCTCGCCGATGTGCCGGTACAGACACGCGCCATGAACGAAGAACCATTCGGGCCCGTCATCCTGGCCCGCCCTTTCAAGTCATTCGACGAGGCTGTAGCCGAGGCCAATCGCCTGCCGTTCGGGCTCGCCGCATTCGCGTTCACGGAAAATGGCCGGCAGGCCAACCGAATCGCCGATGCGCTCGAAAGCGGCATGGTGGGTATCAACACGGCCCGCGTCGGCGCTTCCGACGCGCCGTTCCAGGGCGTGAAGCAAAGCGGCCATGGGTCGGAGGACGGCTCCGAGGGTCTCGAAGCCTGCCTCGTCACCAAGACCATTCACATGGTCTGAAGGTTCACCTGTCCAGGCAAGCCGCATGGCCGCCAGCGGCGCATGCCAGAGCTGCCGGGACGGGCCTAGTCGATCGCGAAGCAGTAGAAGAGCCCGTTACCGCCGGTGCCTTGCAGGTCGGTCTGACTGCAGCCGCGCGAACCGTGAGCGCTGTTCCACGAGTTCGGGTTATCGCCCCCGCCCTGCTTGTCGTGGTGCCCGACCTGGGCGCTGCCCTCGCCGTTGGACGTCCAGTTCGAGCAGGTGTGGTCCGCGCCGTCGGCAATCACGCGCCCGGCCAGATCCGATCCCGTAAGGATGTCGTGCATGTTGGGCGAATCGCCGCGGCCGTTGATCTGATCGCCATTTTCGCTGAGCGAGTTTTCCTTGCCGAGCCGGTTCTCTTCACTATGCAGGTCGATGAGGTCGTCGGCTACCTGCACGCCACTAAAGTTGAACCAGGGGCCATCGCCGATCCGGTCACGCGCGTTGACGGCTAGCCGGCCGCCCGTTGCGCTCACGCTCAGGTAGGCCCGCCACGTCTTGTCCCCAGCGCCGACGGCGGCAGCAAGGCTCTGACAATGCGCGTCAGCTCCCGCAAGCCCACCGAGGTTTGCACCGTCACCCGGCCCCTCGCTGGTCAGAAAAAAACTCATGCGATCGTCCTGCGCCGAAGCAAACGACCCGACCATCGCTCCTGCGAGCGCCGTGACGATAAGACTCAGCTTCATTCTCATTGTACGTTCCCCTTGGTTTTTTAGGTTCGATGGCCATCAGTCTATCCCATCGACCGTGCGATTGACCCACTTCGCGACTCGCGTCAGTGTGCCCGGTTCCTTGCCGCAGCCGCGTCTTACTTCGACCGAGAGCACTTCACCGGGGGCCTGCGCGCTGACCCTGGGACGCGAACGCGTGAACACGGCAGTCGGTGACTTGTAGACGAGATAGGTCAGGCCGGGGTCGATATCATGATAGGTGGAGCTGCCGTAGCTCGCATCGGCGAGAAAGTTGAGCCGTCCGAGCCGGCCGGCCAGGTCGCCGATATCGATCGCGCTCGGCGGCGCCAGTCCATGCGCCAGCGTCGGCTTGATGTTCTGCTCGGCGACGTCGCGATAGCGGCCCTCCAGGCGCTCGAGCCGGTAGTGTGACTTGAGCCCGAGCAGTGACGCCCAGTAATGCCACTTGAGAAACTGAGCATCCAGGCGCCATTGATCCCCGAGCACGGCATAGATCTCCGGCGAGCAAAAATCACCGGTCCGCAGATAAGCGAGATAGCTCTGGTCACCGGAGTGCTCGAACTCGATCTCGGCGATGAGCGTTTCGTCGGTCAGTGCGCTGAAACCATAGATCGAAAAGGCGAGCAGGAGAGCGAACGCCAGCACGACCGTGGCAACCAGCGCAATCGAAACGCGGATTAGCTTGCGCAT
>JASFSD010000365.1:0-3548 GCA_050114575.1 Gammaproteobacteria bacterium
CCGACGATCCCGAGCGTAATCCCGGGATAGCCGTCCTCGCGGGCGCCGAGGTAGGTGCCCCGGAGATCGTCACCGCGCCAGCCGCCCTGTTTGACCCTGGCGCTTCGAGCTTCCAGCTTCTTCAACAGCGCCAGCATGAGCGCGATCGCACCCTCGGCAACACCGCCCCAGTTGGCTTCGGTCGGGCAATGCGTAACGAGGATCCCCAGGTCCGTCGCCGCCTCGATATCCACGTCGTCGACGCCGATCGTGTACTTGGAGACGACGCGGAGCTCGGGGCAGGCCTCGAGCGTTGCGCGATCCAGCCGCTGCCGCTTGAGACTGGCCGCGAGCAAGGCGTGGACCGGGGCCTCACGGCTCAGCGCCTGTCCGAGATCCTGCTCCTTATCGACGAGACATACGCGGCAGCCCGCACGCTCGAGACGACGATGCGATTCACCGGTCTCGTCCTGCGGCCGATAGATCAGTACGGCAGGTTTTTTCGGGCCGACGTCCGTCACGTCAGCCATGATGCCAAATCGACGTCAGAGTCGGCGACCCACCGTCAGATAGAGACTCGCCGGCTCGCCGACAAAGTACCTGTCGCCGACGAAGCCGGTCCAGTCCGCGCGCTCGGCGTAGTCCGTGTCGAACACGTTCAGGAGCCGGGCGGCGAAGTACCAGGAGTCGCCGGGATCATAGCGATAGCGCAGGTTGAGGAGGTCGTGCCCCTCGTACCGGTGCAGATTGGTCTCGTCCGTGAAGTAGTCGTCCATGTGCACCCATTCCAGGTTCAGGCTGTTCACGTTGTCGATCTGCCAGTCGAGCTGAAAATTACCGACCAGCTTCGGCGCCGTGTCCATATCGAGCCCGTCCAGGGCAACCGGCAACCCGCCGGGCGCGACATCGGCTTCATAAGTATGCCGCGCGTAAGTCGCCGTCAGATTGAGAGAGATACTGTCGGACAGCGACACGATACCGTTGAACTCGATGCCGCGATGCCTCGTCGCGCCGTCACTCACGTTATTGCGATTGGAATCCTGAAAGATCACATGATCTTTATCGGCATAGTAGGCGCTGAGCATATAAGCAACGCGGGCACTGTTCCCCCGGAGACCGATCTCGATGCCCTCGGCCTGCTCCGAATCGAGGTCAGCGACCGTCTGACTGGCCTGCAGACGATAGAGCTCTGTCGCCTGCGGTGCGCGGAAAGCGTAGGACAGATTAGCGAAGAACTGAGAACCGGAATTCAGGTCCCGGATCCAGCCGAGCTGCGCCGTGACGTTGTCGAAGTCATCGCTGCGATCCGACGGGCGGCTGTAGCGGCAACCGCCGGGGCACGTCGTGACGCCGTCGTCGTAGGTGTTGCCGTCCACCATCAGGTTGTCGTAATCGTATTCGAGGTTCTCGTAGCGCAGACCGAAGCTGAGCTGATCTCGATCCGAGGTCTGAAAAGTCGCCAGGATGTAAGGCGACCACATCGTGGCGTCGACCGTGAAGTCATACTGCTTGCCGGGCGGAAACGGCCCGAATCCGCCAGACTGCGTCTGTCGCAGATAGCCATCCGTCGTCTCGAGATCGAGCCCGACCGTCCAGTTGAACGTGTCGCTCGAATCGATCGAGTACATGCTCTGCACGCCGAAAGAGTCGTGACCGTTTTCCTCGAGTGGCGTGCCCGGCAGGAAGTGCATCAGGAAGGTCATTTCGAGGTCGCGGTAATAGGGCGTCACCATCCAGGTACCGTTGTCGACATCACCTTCGATCCGGCTGTGTAGATGAATTCCCTTGGTATCCCGAAACGCATCCGGATCCAGATTGATCTTTCTGAGGACGTCGTCCTTGTAAGCTTCGAAGCCCTCGACGTAGCTGGCCGTTTCCTGGTCGAGATCGGTCATGGCCAGCACGGTCGAGACGCGAATATTGCCGCCGTCATAGCGATGCCCGAGATTGATCTTGCGCTGATCGAAACCCGAGTCCGTCATGTAACCATCGTCCGAAGCTACATTGAAAAATGCGCCGAAGCTGTTGTCTTCGCTGCCGGCGTTGTAGCCGAGGTTCAGTCGCCGATAATCGTGCGGCCCGGCATCCAGGGAGACGACGCCGCCCTTTTCTCCCGACAGCGTCGGGCTGATCACATTGATGGCGCCGTGCAGCGCGTTGACGCCGAACAGCACGCTGCCCGGGCCGCGCACGACCTCGATGGCTCCCGCCTGCTCGCTGTTGGTATCGAACAGTTGATTGACGTTGCAAAAGCCCGTGCCGCGGACGGGAATGCCGTCCTGCGCAACCTGGACCGAACCGCAACTGCCGGCGCCGGTCAGAACCGGGGACCGGATTCCGATAAGCGATTCCTGTCCGTTGCCGCGATTGAACACGACACCAGGGACGGTATTGAGCACCTCCCCGATATGCACGTGCTTGAACGTATCCAGCGTATCCGAATCGATCGAATAGATGCTCGCGGGAACATCCCCGATCGCTCTCTCCTGGCGTTCCGTCGAGACAATTACCGTCTCCATCAGCGTTTCCTGAGCCGACAGCTGGCTCACTCCAGCCAGGGCAAGGAGCGTAGCCCAACTGAGTCGCTTGTAACTGAGTTGTCCGATCATTCTTTATTCCCCCATAAGAATAGGCGCCCTGGCGGCCACCTCATGCTGCCTACAACAGCTGCGCACCCGGCCTGCCACAGCCGACCCGCGTAGCGCACCGGCGTGGAAAATGTTGCCACAACCCGAATTACCAAACCATAACGGAATGATTTCTTTAGAAAAACCCGAGCCCGGTCACTAGAGCCAGGGGTCAGAGCCCTTTCTTCGGAAAGGGCTCTGACCCCTCTTGCCTGTCTTCTTCTCAGAAGTGGATGACAGAGCGGATGCTCTCGCCTTCGTGCATGAGGTCGAACGCCTTGTTGATGTCCTCGAGCCCCATGGTGTGCGTGATCATCTCGTCGACCTTGATCTGGCCCTGCATGTATTGATCGACCATGCCGGGCAACTGGCTGCGGCCCTTGACGCCGCCGAAGGCGCTGCCGCGCCAGACACGGCCGGTCACGAGCTGGAACGGCCGCGTGCAGATTTCCTGCCCGGCGCCGGCGACGCCGATGATCGTAGACTCGCCCCATCCCTTGTGGCAGCACTCGAGTGCCGCGCGCATCAGGTTGGTGTTGCCGACGGCCTCGAACGAATAATCGACTCCGCCATCCGTCAGGTCGACGATGACTTCCTGAATCGGCGCATCGTAATCTTTGGGGTTGACGAAGTCCGTCGCCCCCAGCGATTTGGCCATTTCTTCCTTTTCGGGGTTGATATCCACGGCGATGATCCTGCCGGCCTTGGCCATGACCGCGCCCTGAATACAGCTCAGGCCGACGCCGCCGAGGCCGAAGACGGCTACCGTCGAACCCGGTTCCACCCTGGCCGTGTTCAATACGGCGCCGATTCCGGTCGTGATCCCGCAGCCGAGCAGGCAGACCTTTTCCAGCGGTGCCTCCTTGTTGACCTTGGCAACGGATATCTCGGGCAGGACCGTGTGCTCGGAAAAGGTGGACGTACCCATGAAGTGCAGGATTT
>JASFSD010000366.1:0-3539 GCA_050114575.1 Gammaproteobacteria bacterium
GTTGAGCGGAGCAGTCCGGGCAATTGACCCACAGCCCTTCCGGGACCGAACGGCTGCGCTGTTCCGTCCGAATCCGGGACGGCATCAATTTATCGAACCAGCTCATCTAATGCCTTCGCTCTACCGAACCGAAATGATAACGCGAAATGTCGCTCAAGCCCGGGCAGCCGCGAGGCCGAATTCATCGGGATAGGCAACGCCAACCAGAGCCAGGCCGTGAGCCGGCGCCGTCTCCGCGCCCTTGCTCCGATCGCGTCCTTCGATGAGCTCGCGTCCCGACTCGGCGCTGCGCTCGCCGCGACCGACGGCAACCAGCGCGCCGACGAGATTCCGCACCATGTGATAGAGAAACGCGTTGGCACGAAAAGCGAGCACGATCCGATCCTGGGTTTTGACGATCCGGATCCTGAGCATCCGCCGCATCGGCGTCGTGGACTGGCAGTGCGCGGCCCGGAAAGCGGAAAAATCGCGCTCACCGAGCCAGGCCGACGCAGCAGCCGTCATTGCACCGCAATCGAGCTCGTCGCGAAGCCACCAGGCATAGCGTCGCGCGAGAGCGGGACGCGTCGGTTGCGAGGCGATCGTGTAACGGTATTCGCGCCAGAGCGCGCTGCGGCGCGCATCGAAGTGCCGCGGCACTTCGCCGACCCAGCGCAACGCGACGTCGTCCGGAAGATTCGAATTGATGCCGAGCAGCCACTGTCGCGGTTGGCGTTCGGCGACGGTATCGAAATGCGCGACCTGGCGCTCGGCGTGAACACCGGCATCGGTGCGGCCGGCTCCATGCAATTGAACGGTCTCGTCGGCGACGGCAGATACGGCGTCCGTGAGCGCTGCCTGCACCGAGCGGCCGTTTGCCTGCGCCTGCCAGCCGACGAAATCCGTGCCGTCGTACTCGCAGACAAGAGCGAGTCTGAAACCTGCCATCGAGCGAGTATCACCGCTCCGCGGTGTACGGCGCCAGCCTCGCAGAGAGTCGAGCCTGGCCTGGCGAAAGAATCGAGCCTAGCCAGGCAGACCGTCGAGTAACGACTGGGCTTCGTCGCGCTGCGAATCGTTGCCCTCGTTCAGCACTTCCTCGAGGATGCTTCTCGCGCCTTCCGGGTCGCCCATATCGATATAGGCCCGCGCCAGATCGAGCTTGGTCCCGACCTCGCTCATGGCCTGCGGATCGAGCGGGCCGATTTCCGTCGTACCCGTCAGCTCGGCCGGCGAATTGGCGGCCGAGCTCTTGGCAGACGCGGGAGCGCGAAAATCCGAGGCCGCAGGACGCTCGACCGTGTCCGCCCCCTCGAGAGCACTCGAGAAATCGTCGAAGTTGAGGTCACCGCCATCGGCGGGCTGATCGGGATCGAACTCACCGACCGGCTGCTCGAGCACTTCGGTGGAGGTCCCGGTGGCTTCGAGATCGAACCCGGGCGCCATGACCGTCGCCTCATCGTCACCAATCTCAGTGCCGACCGGGCCGTCGATCTCGTCGTCCGGCTGATCGAGAACCTTGGTCACGCCGGTGGCCGACAGCTGATCACCATCGGCGTCCAGATCCGACTCGTCGAGCACGAAGTCGGAGAACGCCTCCGTCCCGCCATCGTCATCGGCAACCGACAGGTCATCGAACTCGCCGACGTCGAGCCCGAGATCGTCGATCTCGATTTCGGCCGTCATATCGGCACCGCCACCGCCTGCCGCCAGGCGCACGGAACTGATCTCCGATGTCGCCACCGCCGCAGCCTCGACATCTTCCTCCTCGGCAGCGTCGACGAGGTCGGCTTCGACTGTCTCGTCGGCGTCGAGTGAGTCGGCATCGAACATCGGCGCCTCGACGGTCGCTTCGTCCATTGCCGGTGTCTCGACGGTTGGCGCATCCATGCCGGGCGCCGCCAGAGTCGGTGCGCCCACGGACTCGGCTTCCACCGTCGGCGCCTCGAGCGTCGCGGCATCGGTGTCCTCGTCGGACATGCCGTCGAAGGCCGGCGCCTCCTGAGTCGATTCGAGATCCTCGATATCGAACTCGGACGCTGCCTCCCCGCCCTCTGTATCGGCAAACGCGATCTCGTCCTCGGCCTCACCCTCGGCATCGGCATCGGCGAACGCGCCCTCGATGTCGACATCGACATCAGCCGCGGCTTCGTCATCGTCCGCCATGTCCTCGAAGAAGGCCGCCTTGAGCCCGGCCTGCGTCCGCTCACCGATATCGAGAAACTCGCTCGCATCGGCAGACTCTTCATCCTCGACAACGACCTCGGCAGGCGCAGCACCCGTTGCTTCGAGCGCATCCTCGTCTTCTTCGACGATGTCGAGATCGAGCTCGGCCCCTTCGCCTTCGTCCTCGAACGCGAAGTCGAGACCATGAGTCACGCCGCTTGCCTCCAGGGCAAGGTCGACCTCGGGCGCCACGGTCGTGGCCTCCGAGAACAGCGGCTCGTCCGGGCAGATCTGCTTGCCCATGATCACGACCTTGTCCCAGTCGGCATTGCCGCCATCACCAATTGCCTCGTGCAGGCTCGTTGCTGCGGTCAGGAACTCTTCCTTGTTGCCCCAGACGAAGTAGACCTCGAGCAACTTGAGCTTGAGCTCGCGATTCTCGGGCTCCGCGTCGAGCGCCTTGTTGATGAGGTCGGCGGCCTGATCGTACAAACCGTAGGCCATGTGGAAATCGGCCTCGGCAATCGGATCCGCCTGATCCAGATTGATGATGGTCTGGCTCGACATGGTCTGATCGGCCGGTTCCGGCTCAGCTTCGGGCTCATCGAAACCGACGAGACCCTTCTCGTCATCGAAATCGTCATCGGTCAGGGCCTCGATCGCCTCGGTGCCCGGGATGGACTCATCGAGATCGCCGAGGTCCGACCCGAGCGCATCGATAGCCGCCGTCGCACCGAAATCGGCGCCCGTGTCGCTGACGTCGCCTTCGGCGCCCTCGACCACGACCATGTCGGTATCCTCGAGCTGGCCGAGTTGCTGGGTCGACGTGTGATCGGCCTCCTCGTCCAACTCGGTTTCGAGCTTTTCCCATTGACCGGTCACGTCGTCGGCCTGGTCGCGTCGACGTCGCAGGAACGCGAGCCCGCCGAGCACGACGACGATGACACCACCCGCAATCATGACGATCGGCTGGGTCAGGAATCCAAGCACGCGCTCGATCAGCGAAGGCTCGGCCGGGGCAGACACCACGGGCGCGGAGCTCGGTGAGACGCCGGCCTCCGGAGAGGCGTCGTCGGCCGGAACTTCCGCCGCGTCGCCATCAGGCGTTGCCGCGACTTCGGCTTCGGGTTCGAGATCGTCCACGAACAGGGGCTCGGACGCGAGACCGTCCGCTGGCTCGGCTGCGGGCGTCGTTTCGGTCGCGCCAGGCTCCGGCACGACTTCCGCTGCCGGGGCGTCGCCGAGCTGACGCTGAAGGTCTGCGAGCTCCTCGCTGCGAAGCTCCAGCAGTCGGCGCGCTTCGGCGAGCTCGGCCTCGGTAGCGGCCAGCTCCGCCGTGAGCCCGGTGACCTGGCCCTCGAGCGCGTCGACGGCGGCCGCATCGCCGCCACCGG
>JASFSD010000367.1:0-3525 GCA_050114575.1 Gammaproteobacteria bacterium
GGTTACGATGCCCAGGATCAGCGCAATGTTGCAGATGTTGGAGCCGATCACGTTGCCGATTGCGAGACCCGGCAGGTCGTTGACGGCGGCACTGACGGAAATGGCGAGCTCCGGTGCGCTGGTCGCAAACGCGACGATGGTGAGACCGGCCACCAGCGGCGACATGTGCAGGCGCTTCCCGAGCGCGGCCGCTGAGGCGACCAGAATCTCCCCTCCGATGTAGAGGAGCGTGAGACCGCCGATGAAAAAGATCAATGTCATAGGACGACGCGATAGCCTTCGTATCCGATCATGGCGACGCATAGTATCGCGCCGGCGATCGGAACGGCGGCCGGAACCTGAAACTCGGGCTCGAATTCGGAATTTCGCTTGAGCTTCCAGAGCGAAAGATTGACGACGGTGAATATCGACAGCGCGATAAAGCTCGTGACCCGAGCGAGTCCCCCGAGTGACACGAACGTCGACAGCAGGAGCATCAAAGCGGCTACGGTCAGCGTGCCGATCACAGGGGTGCGGGTTCTGGCGTTGATGCGGGCGAACGGGGCGAGCGCGAGCCCGTCGCTGGCGAGGCCGTACAGGACCCGGCTTGCCATGACGATCTGTATCAATGCGCCGTTGATGACAGCAAACAGGCTGATGGCGGCGATGATGCCAGGCGGGTAGCCGCGCGACTCGACGATGACGGCAAGCGGGGCGTCGCTGCCTGCGAGCAGCTCGTTGGGGACGGCATGGATGGCGACGACTGCAACCAGGACGTACAGCGCCGTTGACACCACGAGCGAGATCACGATGGCTCGCGGCAGATTGCGCTCGGGATGCCTGACTTCCTCGGCGATGTTGACGATGTCCTCGAAGCCGATGAAGGCGTAAAACGCGATGAAGGCACCGGAGACGACACCCAGGAGAGCCGTCGTATCCAGACCTGGCAACAAGCTTCGCCAGTTGCCGCCGGCCTGCGGCAGGCTGTCGGCTGCGATGGTGCAGACGAACAGCAGGCCCGCAATCTCGAGCACCGTGATCGTTGCGGCGGCGGCCAGCGATTCACCGATTCCCCAGATCGCGATACCCGTCAACACGCCGATGCAGGCGATCACAACGAGCGGTGGGGGCAGCTGGATGAAGACATCGAGATAGCCGACGAAACCTCGGACCATCGTCGCTGCCGAAACCGTGCCGACGGCCACGACGGCCCAGCCAACTATCGCAGCCAGCCACTTCAGGTCGAAGGCGGCGAGAGAGTACGCTGCTTCGCCTGCGCTCTTCGGTACGCGTGAACCGAGCTCTGCGAATGAGAATGCCGTGACGCCGGCGAGGACCGCGGCCAGCAGGAAAGCGGCCGGAGCTCTCGGTCCTGCGAGCGTGACGACCTCGCCGATCAGCACGTAAATGCCGGCGCCGAGGATCGTTCCGAGCCCGTAGAGTGTCAGCAGCGGCAGGCCGATGCTGCGCCGAAGGGGATTCGTGTCCAAGGCTTTCAGCTTCGCCTGAGCTCAGTCACGACCGGTCCTCCAGTCGCGCTGCATTTCGAGGAATGTGAAAGAAGCCGACCAGGTGATCATGACCAGTCCCGTGAGTGCCTCCATGCCGGTCATGAACCTGATCGGACCATGCGGCACCAGATCGCCGAAGCCGACCGTCGTATAGACCATCGCCGAGTAGTACACGTGGTCGATGAGGTTCAGGATCTCGACGGTGCCGTCGATCGAGCCGAACATGTCCCAGCGCAGGAGGGTCATATAGGCCAGGCCGAACAGCCAGATTTCTGCGGCGTGCGTCATCATGATGACCAGAATCAGGAAAATGACCCGCTGGCGGCGCCGATGGGCGACAGCCGGAAGCAGCCGAATACAATTGCGCAGGACCTCGTAGTGCAATCCGATGATGACGCTGATGACGACAATGGTGGTGACAACGACGCCCCAGTGGGCCGGATTGGTCAAATGGTCCATCGAGTCAATATACAATGATTGGTTTGCCGGATAATTTCGGCAAACCCCGATTGGTTTTGACTCAGGAGGATTCGATGAGGTGTCTAGGACGACTCGTGGCTGGCTGCAGTCTCGCGCTGGTGGCCGTGGCGGCGCTGGCTCAGGACGAGGACGAGGGATTGTCGGGGCAGGTTGCGCTCGGCTATCTGGCGACCAGCGGTAACTCCGACAGCGAGAACCTGAGCCTGAGTTTCGGTGGGGACTATTACGGCGAGGTCTGGCACCACAATCTCGAGGGCCGCGCGATACGGGCCTCCACGAGCGGCATCACGACGGCTGAGGCCTACGGTCTCAGCTGGCAGAGTGCTCGCGATCTCGGTGAAAAGAGCTACATCTTCGGTCGCGCAGCCTGGGACAAGGACAAGTTCAGCGGCTACGACCAGCAGATCCGTGAAGTGGTCGGCTATGGCCGGCACTTCATCGACAGCGAGCGACACGAGCTCAACGGCGAGGTCGGTGCCGGTCTTCGCCAGTCCGATCTTCGCGACGGCACGTCAGAAGACGAGAGCATTGCCCGGCTCAGCATGGATTACACGTTCCAGCTCAGTGAGACGGCCGAGTTCAAGCAGCTGTTCGGCGTCGAGAGTGGCTCGAACAATACTTACACGGAATCGGTCACGAGCTTGAGCGCCGATGTCTGGGGCGACCTTGCTATCGTGCTGTCGTACACGATCAAGCGAAACTCCGATGTCCCCGTGGGCACGGTCAAGAAAGACACGTTCACGTCCATCGCGCTCGAGTACTCGTTCTAGGGGCGGACTTGGAGTTCGACTACATCATTGTCGGTGCGGGCACGGCCGGTTGCGTGCTCGCCAACCGGCTCTCGGCGGATCCGGACGTCGAGGTGCTGCTGATCGAGGCTGGCGGCAAAGACGACTATTTCTGGATCGATATCCCCGTGGGATATCTGTACACGATCGGTAACCCGCGGACGGACTGGTGCTACGAGATAGAGCCTGACAGCGGCCTCAACGGGCGAACCATCGGCTACGCTCGCGGCAAGGTCCTCGGCGGCTGCTCGTCCATCAATGCCATGATCTACATGCGCGGTCAGCGCGCGGATTACGATCGCTGGGCCGCGCTCGGCAACCGAGGCTGGGGTTGGGACGACGTGCTGCCGGTGTTCAAGCGGTCCGAGGACTACCAGCACGGCGCCGACGAGTTCCATGGCGAAGGCGGCGAGCTTCGCGTCGAGGAGCGGCGCGTCAACTGGGAAATCCTCGATGCCTGGCGCGAGGCAGCTGCCGAATGCGGTATTCCCAAGATCCAAGAGTTCAACCGCGGCGACAATTTCGGCAACGCCTACTTTCAGATGAATCAGCGCAGCGGGAAGCGCTGGAGCGGGACGCGAGCGTTCCTGCGTCCGGTCCTGCACCGGTCGAATCTGACCGTGATGACCGATACCGAGATAGCCAGCGTCGTGCTCGAGCAGCGCGACGGGAAGCTGCGTGCAACGGGCGTCAGGACCGCAGAAAACAGGGGTCAGAGCCCTTTGCCCGCAAAGGGCTCTGACCCCTCTTCTCTTTCGGCCCGACGC
>JASFSD010000368.1:0-3524 GCA_050114575.1 Gammaproteobacteria bacterium
GGATGCCTCGGCCGCCGATCAGTCCGATGGCGGAACCGAATCGTCCGGTCAGGCTGAAGCCGACGACGACGGCCCGGCGTATGCCGACGACCTCAACGATTTCATTCCTTCGAGTGAGGTTCCGCCGGACGAGCAATTGACGTTTCCTGTCGATATCTGAGGTTTGAGGAGTCCGGGGCGCGATGCGACGACCGTTTTTCAATGAGTTTTTGTATCAGCTGTTTTCGCTGATTATCGCGACCATCGTCGTGCACGCCGTCTACGTTACCCAGGTACGGCCGCGAGCCGTCGAGATTCTGGCGGAGCAGGCGCTCAGGATTCAGGAGGAAGTGGGTTACACGCCGGATCGCAGCATCTGGGTGCTGGTCAGGGATTTCGAGCAGGAAGCCTGTTTCATTCTCATGCTCTGGGCGTTCGCGATCATGGCGTACAAGGCGCTGGTCGCATTGAGCGAGCGGGCCCTGCTGCAGCGGGAGATGCTGCCGATACGGGAGGGCGTCAGGATTCTGCCGGAGGATACGCGTGAGTACCGCCGAGTGCTGCAGTCGCTATCGGCGAGGTTGCAGGACATGCTGCTGCCGCGCGTCCTGCTCGCATCCCTGGAACGCTTCGGATCTACCAAGAACGTGCAGGACGTCTCGTCCGTGGCCAACTCGATGTGTGAATCCGAGGGCGAGCGCCTGGAGTCGGAGCTGTCGATGATCCGCTACATTGCCTGGGCGATTCCCTCGATCGGTTTTATCGGCACGGTGCGCGGTATTGGCGCCGCGCTCGGTGAGGCGCACCGGGCCGTGGAAGGCGACATCGCCGGCGTCACCGAGAACCTGGGTATTGCATTCAACTCGACCTTCGTCGCGTTGATGATTTCGATCGTCGTCATGTTTCTCGTGCATCAGCTGCAGCTGTTGCAGGAACGGCTCGTCTTCGAGACTCAGAGCTATGTCGATCGAAATCTGATCCGCCATATGCAGTCACGCGAGTAAATGACAAAGCTTGCGATCGAAATCAACGATGCCGGCCTCGTGGTCGCCGACTCCGAGCGGGTCGTTCGGTCGGAGCCGGGGTTCGCGGTCGTCGATCGCGGCCGCATCGTCACGGGTGACGATGCGTTTGCGCTCGCCAGGCTCATGCCGCGTGATGCGAGCTCGCTGCACTGGGCGAAACTGAGTATCGAGCCGGGCTCGGCGAGTGTTGCCGGCAATCGATCCACGGCCGAGCTTGCCCACGCTCAGCTCGATGCGATCTGGAAGGCCGTCGGCACGGGCGTCGACCAGGTCGTGTTCGTGGTGCCGAGCACGTTCGAGGGGGAAGCGCTCGGAATCCTCCTCGGTCTCGCTCAGGAAGTCGGCATTCCGGCCGGCGCAATTGTCGACGTGGCCTGTGCAGCCTGTGTCAGGCCCTGGCCGGACTGGCAGCTCCTGTATGTCGATGCGGATCTCGGCAGCGTTTTCGTTACGCCGCTGGAGCAGACCGACGAGGCAACGGCACAGACGCCGGTCACGCTCGACAGCATGGGCCTCGCCGGGCTCATGGATGCCTTCGCCCGGCGCATTGCCGAGATTTTCGTGCTCAAGACCCGTTTCGATCCGTTTCATCGTGCCGAGACGGAGCAGCAACTCTACAACGGGCTCGACGATGTGCTCGATGCGCTCAGGAGCGGGGCCGGCGCCAGCTGCGTCATTACCGACGGTGACGATCGTTTCGAGGTCGAGATCGAGCGCGGCGAGCTGCTCGGTGTCGCGCAGGGGTTTTATCGCGCGTTGCGCCAGCTCATCGCGCAGTCGAGGCAGGCGCAGGTGGGCCTGGTCGTCGAGCTCAGCCACCGGCTGGCGCGTCTGCCGGGGTTGCACGACGAGCTCTCGCGCCTGGATGCCACGACGATCGTCGAGCTCGAGCCGGGTCAGGCTGCGCGCGCCGTGCTCGGAGCCGCCGACGTGCTGGCGCTCGAAGAGGAATCGGTCAGACTGTTCCGGCATCTGCCGTGGCGCGAGAGGCCGACTGAGCCGGCGACGGCGGAGACGGCACCCGAGCCGTCACCCGTCGCCGTCGACGACGAAAGCCGGCCGACCCACGTCGTCTACCAGGGCGTCGCCTATCCGGTAAACGGTGAGGGGGTCCTGATCGGGCGCTCGAAGCTCGATCACCGCAGAGCCATTCTGATCGAGTCGCAGGCCGAGGGCGTCTCGCGGGCGCATTGCGAGCTCGCGGTTGTCGACGGCGAGCTCCGGTTGCGGGATTTGAGCAGCTTCGGGACATTCGTCAACGAGCGCCGGATCGAAGGCGAGGAAGTGTTGCAGCCGGCCGACGTCATTCGCGTGGGCACCCCCGGGGCCGAGCTGACGGTCGTGCGCGTGGAGGCCGGCGATGGCGCGTAGACGACCCATCAACGTCATCTCGATGTCGTTTCTCGATGCCATGACCTGCGGTTTCGGTGCCGTCATCCTGTTCTTCATGATCATTTCGGCCAATGTCGATTTGCGTCAGGACGAAGTGTTGGAGGACCGGTCGGCCGAAGCCATGCGGCTCGAGCTCCAGGTCGACGTCGGGCGCAGAAATCTGGCTCAGCTGCGTGAGCAGCTCGAGGACCTGCTGCAGGCGCGTGCCGCAACCCGGGGGGCGCGTGATCAGATCGTCAGCGAGATCGAGACGACGAGAATCGAGCTCGAGAGGCTCCTCAACGATGCCAACGCGAATCAGGAGCTCATCGAGCAGCTGCGCGCCGATCTCGCACGGCTCGAGTCGGACACCGAGTCTCTTGCCGCAGAGAGCTCCACGGTCGAGGCAACCGGCGATTTCATTCGCGAGATTCGCGGCGAGGGGTATCGTCAGTATCTGACCGGTTTGCGAATGGGTGGCGAGCGGCTCCTGGTCCTGGTCGATGTCTCGACGAGCATGCTGGATCGCACGCTGGTCAACGTATTGCGGCGCCGGAACATGGACGACGAGGCCAAGCTCACGGCGCCGAAGTGGCGTCAGGTCGTCGACTCGGTCGAGTGGCTCCTGGCTCAGATCGAGCCCGGCGTCGAGTTCCAGGTCGTCGCGTTCAACAGTGAGGCATGGTCCGTGATCGAGGGCACGGATGGCCAGTGGCTGACGGCGGACGCCGAGACGCTCGATCTCGCCATCGAGAATCTCAGGCAGACGATCCCGGATGGAGCCACGAGCCTGCATGTGGCATTCGAGGCGATGGATCAGATGCTGCCGCGTCCCGATAACGTCTATCTGCTCGTCGACGGCCTGCCGACGATGGGTACCATCTATCCCACGCGCGCCGGCGTGACCGGGCGGGAGCGACTCAATCATTTCGAGCGCGCGTTTCGCGAGGTGTCGCGGAACGTGCCGATCAACGTGCTGCTGTATGCGCTGGAGGGCGACCCGATGTCGGCCCAGGCCTATTGGGCGCTGGCGCTCTGGACCGGCGGCTCGATGATGGCGCCCTCGGAGGACTGGCCATGAGAAAGAAACCTCGCCGCGAGCTGTCGTCGCTGAGCCTGTCGTTTCTCGATGCCGTCACCTGCGGCTTC
>JASFSD010000369.1:0-3519 GCA_050114575.1 Gammaproteobacteria bacterium
CCAAAACAGGATCGCCGTTTTTCTAGTAGCGACGCTCGAAACGTCGTCGCAGCAAAACGGCTGTGAGGTTCATCAACAGGAGAAACGCGAGCAGCACCAGAATCGCTGCCGAGGTCCTTTCGACGAAGGCCCGCTCGGGAAGATCCGCCCAGAGATAGATCTGCACCGGCAACGCGGAGGCCGGATCCACGGGCGAGCTCGGAATGTCGACGATGAACGCGACCATGCCGATCATCAACAGCGGCGCGGATTCGCCGAGTGCGCGCGCCATGCCGATGATGGTGCCGGTCAGCATGCCGGGCAGCGCGAGCGGCAGCACGTGATGAAACACCATCTGCATTCGCGACGCACCCAGACCGAGCGCCGCTTCGCGGATTGACGGCGGCACGGCGGTGAGCGCGGCCCGGGACGCAATGATGATGACCGGCAGCGTCATCAGGCTCAGCACCAGACCGCCGACCAAAGGCGCCGAGCGGGGCAGCCCGAAGACGTTGATGAACAGGGACAGCCCGAGCAAGCCGAACACGATCGACGGCACTGCGGCCAGATTGTTGATGTTGACCTCGATGATATCGGTCCAGCGGTTCTTCGATGCGAACTCCTCGAGGTAGATCGCGGTCGCGACTCCGAGCGGGAATGACAGTGCGAGAGTCACGAGCAGCATGAAAAAGGAACCGACGGTGGCACCCCAGATGCCCGCAAGCTCCGGATCCGTCGAATCTCCCGAGATGAAGAAGTACCGATTGAACTGGAGATCGACGCGCCCTTCCGCCTCCAGCGCGTCGAGCCAGGCAAGCTGCAGATCGTCGATTCGGCGCAGGTCTTCATCGACGCTGCGATCGACGTGGCCTTTGACGACCATGTCGATGTCATCGTCAGCCAGCAGCCACAGGCTCTCGCTGGTGCCGATCAGGTCCGGGTTGTCGATGACGCGCTGACGCAATTCGATCTCGGCGCCTGCGCTCATCATGGCAAACAGCCGACGCAGCTCGCCGCGGCTCGTCACTTCCGGGAATTCGGCCATGAGGCTCGCGCGAATCAGCGCCGGAAAATCCGCTCTGCGAATCTGGTTGATGTCGCGCTCGCCCGAAGGATCGAGAGTTGCTTCGGCATAATCGATATCGAGCAGGATCCTCGTCTGCTGAAAGGCCGAGTAACCGTTGGCAATCAGCGAATAAAAGAAGAAGGTGAGGAAGGCGAGCCCGATCACCAGAGCACCGAGCCCCGCTGCCCGGAACAGCTTCTCCTTGAGATACCGGCGCGCAATACCGGCGCCGACGCGTTCCTTGAGATCGCTGCGCTGATGCTTATTCATATTGCTCCCGATAACGTCGAACGACGCGCAGTGCGATGATGTTCAGCAGCAGAGTTACGAGGAACAGGACCAGCCCGAGCGCGAATGCCGACAGTGTCTTGGCGCTGTCGAACTCCTGATCGCCGACGAGCAGCGTCACAATCTGGACCGTAACGGTCGTCACGGCCTCGAGCGGATTCGCCGTCAGATTTGCCGCAAGACCCGCCGCCATCACAACGATCATCGTCTCGCCGATCGCGCGCGAAACGGCGAGCAGCAGCGCGCCAACGATTCCCGGCAGGGCGGCCGGCAGAATGACCTGCCTGATCGTCTCCGACTGCGTTGCGCCGAGGCCGTACGAGCCGTCCCTGAGCGCCTGCGGCACGGCATTGATCACATCGTCGGATAGTGACGAGACGAAGGGAATGATCATGATCCCCATGACGAGGCCCGCACCCAGCGCGCTCTCGGAGGAAACCGGCAGACCGATGCCTTCACCCATACCGCGCAGAATCGGCGCTACCGTCAGGGCGGCGAAATAGCCGTACACGACTGTCGGAATGCCGGCGAGCACCTCGAGCATCGGCTTCGCATAATTTCGGGTACGCGGCGACGCGTACTCGGAAAGATAGATCGCGGCCATCAGGCCGACCGGGGCGGCTACCAGCATCGCGATGCCCGAGATCAGCAGAGTGCCGGCGAACAGAGGGACAGCGCCGAAAGCCCCGGACGATCCGACCTGGTCGGCGCGGATGGCTGTTTGCGGGCTCCAGTTGAGGCCGAACAGGAAATCGAACACCGACACCTGCTGAAAAAAGCGCATCGCTTCGAACAGGACGGAAACAAAAATGCCAATGGTCGTCAGAATCGCGACCAGCGAAGCACCCACCAGCAGATACTCGATGGTCTTCTCGACCCGGTTACGGGCCCGGAACTCGGGCCCGATCCGGCGCCAGGCCAGCACGAAAATGATCGTGCCGAGCACCGCCAGCATGGCAACGAGCAGTTGACGACTGCTCGACTGCGCCTCCCGGTACACTTCCGCGGCCGCAACCATCGCGGCATCGGGGTCTCCGGCAACGATATTGCCCTCGACGAGGTTGCGAATATCGTTATAGATCAGCCCGAGCTCATCGCCCGATACGGCAGAAAGCTCCGGCGGAAGACTCGCCAGCACCTGGGAACGCACAAAGGCGGGCTCCATGAAGATCCAGCTCGCGAGCAGAAGCAGGAGCGGCAGCGCGCACCAGAGCGAAACGTAGGCGCCGTAATAGCCGGGCAGAGAATGGAACCTGAGCGACGGACCGCGGG
The DNA here is from genome assembly GCA_050114575.1 of Gammaproteobacteria bacterium. Lineage (GTDB taxonomy): Bacteria > Pseudomonadota > Gammaproteobacteria > Steroidobacterales > Rariloculaceae > DATCZB01. Next base: position 2,606 of record JASFSD010000369.1, read on the forward strand.
ACGCGACCAGAATCGCGCGCTGGCGGCCGACGACGAAACCGACGACCGCGAGGCCAGCTATGGCAAAAACTATTGTGGAAGGATCCACGCCGACCCCCGGTTTCCGATCGTTACGTCCCGGCCGCTACGGCAAACGGCGAGTGAGATTATCCGCAAGGACCGGCGTGTCTGCCAGCCGTATTCACTCCGTGGCGAGGTCCAGCGGCTCGAGCGATTGAACGCTCATCGCCACCTTGGATCGTTCCGCCTGCGGCATCGGGATCAGGCCTCTATCCGAGAGGTAACCGAAATCGCCCCAGGCCGTGTCGCTCGTAAACTCCGCCAGAAATTCGCGAATACCCGGGATGACGTCCACGTGGGCCTCCTTGACGTAGAAGAAGAGCGGTCGTGAGACGGGATAGGTTCCATCCGCGATCGCGTCGAAATCCGGAGTGACGCCATTGATGCTCGAACCCTGAACCTTGTCCGAGTTCTGGTCGAGGAAGCTGAAGCCGAAGATGCCGAGTGCCGCCGGATTGGCCTCGAGCTTCTGCACGATCAGGTTGTCGTTTTCACCCGCCTCGATATAGGCACCGTCCTCGCGGATAGTGTGGCAGGCGGCAGTCATTGCATCGTCATCGAGCGCGGCGACGGCCGGGAAGCTCTCGCAGCCCACTTCCATGACCAGCTCGAGAAACGCATCGCGGGTGCCCGAAGTCGGCGGCGGGCCGAGCACCTCGATGGGCGTTGCCGGCAGGGACGAGTCGACATCCGACCAGCGCCGATACGGGTTGGCGACCAGGCTGCTGCCGCCGTTGGGATCGGGCACGTTCTTGGCGAGTGCGAGGTACACCCCCTCCAGCGTCAGATCCAGGACGTCAGCCTGCCGCGAGTTGGCAATGACGATGCCGTCGTAGCCGAGCTTGACCTCGACG
>JASFSD010000370.1:0-3505 GCA_050114575.1 Gammaproteobacteria bacterium
CTGACGGTGCCGTACGACGATGCCTGACGCCTAGCTCGTGGCTGGACCGACGCGCAAGGCCTTGATTCTGCCGGGCGCGGGCGCCAGAGGCGCCTATCAGGTCGGTGTGCTCAAAGCCGTTGCGGAGCTCCTGCCCGCCGATGCGCCGTGCCCTTTCCGTGTGCTGGCCGGCACCTCGGCCGGTGCCATCAATGCCGCTGTGCTGGCCAGCCGCGCCGGGAATTTCGCCTATGCGGTGCAGGAAATGGAGCAGGTCTGGTCGGGATTCACCGTCCAGCAGGTCTACAAGGCCGACGCCCTGACCATGCTCAGATCCAGCCTGCACTGGCTCTTCACGATCATTCTGGGCGGCCTCGGCCGGCATAATCCCGTGTCCTTGCTCGACCCGAGTCCGCTGGAAGCGCTGTTGCGCCGACAGATCCAGTTTCGACGAATCGACCGTGCGATTCGCTGCGGCGATATCGACGCGCTGGCCGTTACGGCATCGGGCTACAGCTCGGCCCGCTCGGTCACGTTCTACCAATGTGCCAGGCTCGAGACGTCGTGGTCACGCTCGCGGCGCATCGGCCGCCCGACCGAGATTCGTGTCGAGCATCTGATGGCGAGCGCGGCCGTGCCGCTGATCTTTCCGGCCGTGCGTATCGGCACCGAATACTATGGCGACGGCTCGATGCGTCATCGTGCCCCCTTGAGCTCGGCAATACATCTCGGCGCCGACCGAATGCTCATCATCAGTGTTCGCGACGAGCATCCCGACCCGGAGCCTCCGCCGGGCGCAGAGGCCGGGCCGCCGAGCCTCGCTCATCTCGCCGGGTACATGCTCGACACCCTGTTCATGGATGGTCTCTACGGTGACCTCGAGAGAATCACACGCATCAATATGATTCTCGACCAGCTCGGAACGGACGGGCTGAAGGAGCCGATCAAGAATCTCAGGCGTATCGACAGCATGGTCATGCTGCCGAGCCGGGACATGAGGGAAGTGGCCGAGCACCATGCTCGCGAGCTGCCGCGGTCGTTGCGTCTGGTGCTAAGGGGCCTGGGCGGGTCGCGCGGCGACGGGCGCCAGCTCGTCAGCTATTTGTTGTTCGAGTCGGGCTTCACCCGCGAGCTAATCGATATGGGCTATCGCGACGGCCGGGACCGGCGCGATGAGCTCGAGGCGTTTCTGTTCGATGAAAAGCTGCATCCGCTCGAGGCGCCGCCGTATCTGCGCGCTGACCTCGAGCACTGAGCCTAGTCGACGAGGACGAGTGTTCCGATGCCGAGGAAGCTGACGAGGCCGACGACATCCGTAATCGTCGTCAGCACGACGCCGCCGGCGAGTGCCGGGTCGATACGCAGGCGCTTCAGGGTCACCGGCACGAGGAAGCCGCTGATGGCGGCGAACAGGAGGCTGACGGCCAGCGCCAGCGCGATCACGGCGCCGACCTTCCAGGTGCCGAACCACCAGGATGTGACCACGGCGACCACGATCGCCCATCCCATGGCGTTGAGCACGCCGACGCCGACTTCCTTCTGCAGCAGCCAGCGAGCGTTGGCGCGCTCTATCTGGCCCAGGGCCAGGCCGCGGGTGATGAGAATCAAGGTCTGAGTGCCGGCGATTCCGCCCATGCTCGGGACCACGGGCATCAGGATGGCGAGCATGACCACCTGATCGAGCGTCGACTCGAATAGACCGGCGACCCACGCGGCGAGGAACGCTGTTGCCAGGTTGACCCCGAGCCAGATCGATCGGCGGCGCGCGCTCGTGGCTATCGGGGCGAACATGTCGTCGTCTTCGTCGAGACCCGCCATGCTAAGGACGGAATGGCTAGCCTCCTCGCGGATCACGTCGACGACGTCGTCGACATTGATTCGGCCGACCAGCTTCCCCTGATCGTCGATGACCGGTGCGAGAATCAGGTCGTAGTTCTCGAACAGTGTCGTAACCTGCGTCGCATCCATGCTGGTGTTGATGATCGGCAGGTTGGTGTCCATCACATCGGCGACATTCGCGTCCGGGTCTGATGTGACGAGCGTGGTCAGAGGCAGCGACCCGAGATAATCACCGCCTCGATTGACGACGAACACGGCGTCCATTCCGGAGGGCAGGACGCCCCGCATTCGCAGGTAGCGGAGCACCACTTCGACGGTCACATTGGCGCGAACGGTGACCGTGTCCGGGTTCATCAGGCCGCCCGCGCTGTCCTCGTGATACTTGAGGACGCTCTGCAGCCGCTGTCGGTCGCTGACGTCCAGCGATCGCAGGACTTCCCGGTTTACGGCTTCTGGCAGCTCGGCGAGCAGGTCGGCAAGGTCATCCAGCTCCAGATTCGCGGTCGCGGCGACCAGCTCCTCGGTCTCCATTTCCCCGATCAGGGTCGTCCGGACTTCGTCATTGAGCTCGACCAGGACGTCGCCTTCGTCCTCGGTGGAGATCAGCTCCCAGACGATCTCGCGCTGCGCGGGCGGCAGCGACTCGAGAAGATCGGCTATCTCAGCGGCATTGAGCGCGTTGACCGTGCGCCGGAGCTGACGCATCGTCCCGGTCTCCAGCGCTTCCTGGAGAGCCTGTAACGAGACTGAAACGTTGCTCGATTCCTGGTTGCGGTTCATCGCCCCGGCAATTCGTGGTGCAGAGTCCGGATCGGACCATACCTTGCCGTAAGCTTATCCGCGAGCGCGTCTACGATATAGACCGAGCGGTGCTGGCCGCCGGTGCAGCCGATGGCTACAGTCAGATAAGTGCGCTGAAAATCCTGGTACTTGGCGATCCAGGTCGTAAGAAACGACGCGATGTCGTCGATCATCTGCTGAACTTCGGGCTTGGACGAAAGGAACGTCTTGACCTCCTCGTCTTTGCCGCAGCGGTTCCTGAGGGCAGGTTCCCAGTACGGGTTGGGCAGGCAGCGCACGTCGAAGACGAAGTCGGCATCGGCCGGCAGGCCATGTTTGTAGCCGAAAGACTCGATCATGATCGACAGCTCGTGAGGGACACGTTCGCCGACCCGCTCGCGAATCCGTTCTCTCAGGTCATGCGCAGACGTCTTGCTGGTATCGATGAACAGGTCCGCCGCATTGATGATGGAGCCGAGCAGATTGCGCTCCCGGGCGATCGCTTCACGCAAGCCTGCGCCCTGGATGGTCAGCGGATGCTTGCGCCGCGTCTCGCTGAAGCGGGACATCAGCGCCTCGTCGTCGGCCTGTAGAAACAGCAGCTCGCAGTTGGTTCCCGATTCCTTGAGGCTTTGGATCAGGCCGGGCACCTGGTCGATATCGTCCGGCCTGTTGCGCGCATCGATTCCGACCCCTACGTTTTCATAGATGCCCTTGCCGCGCTCGAAGATATGCTCGAGCAGGGAATTGAGCATGCCGGCGGGAATGTTGTCGACGCAATAGAACCCGAGGTCCTCGAGAGCGTGCAGGGCAACGCTCTTGCCCGAGCCGGAAAAGCCGCTGACGACGACGAGACGCACCTTCCCGGTTGCCTGGCTCAGCCGTAACGCGGCTTTCCTGCGTCGCG
>JASFSD010000371.1:0-3502 GCA_050114575.1 Gammaproteobacteria bacterium
CGACGCCGTACCGGCGGGTACCCGCAAACCGTTGTCCGCTCGCGAAGTATTCCCGATCCACATGCAGGACCATGCCGGGCACGAGCCGGCTCGCCTCTCGCAGGACCTCGGCCAGTTCGGCACCCGGAATTCTCGGGTCGAAGCTCACGAGCAAGCCATTCCATCTGGCAAATCGCCCGCTATCCGCACACGCGGGCGCCTCGGCCTCTACTCGAACGCACGTCGCCCGACGGTGAAACCGCAGGCCGGAGACCAGCTCATCGGTTGGCCAGTAGAAGGAATACCTTTCCTCACGCACATCGGCGAGCGTCTGCACTCCAACTCGACTCAGTCGCGTCCCGTGACAGGCGGACTCGAGCTCTGCAGTGGCTGGCAGCACGGGAGAGGATTCAGTGATTGCAGCCACACGCTCTGGCGACGGCGAAAAGGACTCGCAAGCGATAGGGCGCCATTGCGCCAACGCGGTCTGGCACGCGAAAAAGAGCAACAAGAGTGCCAGTCTCTGCACTTGAGCCCCCCGGCTTCGAGTTGCATGTCACCCGGGAGTATACCTTGTGGTTATAGGTATTAAAACGACCAGCGGCGACCTGCTGGCAGTCTCGAGCTCGAAACGGATCCCGAGCGCCCACGATCCGTGCCACAGGCACTTGTAATTAGGGTTTATCCTAATTATGATTTCTCCTAATGAACCGGATCTTCAAAGCCCTAGCGCACCCGGCGCGCCGTGAGATTGTCGCCATGTTGCAGCAAGGCCCGATGAGCTCCGGCGACATCGCCGGCGCGTTCAACATGGCCTGGCCCTCGGTCACCGGACATCTTGCGACGCTCAAGGAGGCTGGCCTCATCGAGTCCGAGCGCGAAGGCACGTCGGTGCGTTACCGACTGAACATTTCGGCAGCCGAGGAGGCAATCGGCTTTCTCATGGCACTGGCCGAACCCCTTACCCGACACGCAGCACCCGAGTCCGCGGAGAAAACATCATGAACCAGACCGACTCCCCATTGGTGGCCCTCAATCCGTTGCAGAAGGCAACGACGGTGGTGTTGCTGTTTCAGGCGGTCTTCATGCTGGCTCAGCTGTTCGACGATGCCCCGTATTCCGGCGCCATGACCGGAATTCTCGCGGCAACGATTGCGCTGTCCGCCGTCAATCGGCGCCTGTTCACCGACGCTCAGGGACGTCACGCCAGCGTCTATGTCACGCTGTGGCGATACGGCGTATTGACGCTGCTGGGTGCACTCACCGTGCTGGTCGCCGTTCGCGCTTATGCGCCGGAAGCCATGCCGAACGGAGTGCCTACGTTGATCGCCATGCTCGTGCCATCCGTGATCGCTTTGAAAGGCGCTGCACTCGGGAAGTTGAAGCCGAACGGCGTGATCGGCCTCCGTCTACGCTGGACCTGCCAGAGCCGACTGGCCTGGGAACAGGCGCACCGACTGTTGGGGCGAATTCTGTTTTTCGGCGGCCTGATCGGGCTCTGCGCGGCGCCGTTTGTTCCTGTCCTCGTAACCTTCGTCGGGACTGGCGTCCTCGTCTTGATCGGCGTCTCGGCTGCCGCGATCAGAAGTCGGCGCGTCTGGCAGGACGATCCCGAGCGGATACCTGCCGGCTGACTCGAATTACCGCCCGCGCGCAGCCGATGACGAGGGCCGGCGCTCGCGCTGAGTTGCAATGACAATCAGCTGATCTAACTCGGACGGTAAGCCGTGCGCGCGCCTTCCGAATAGGGCACCGGGCCGACGGTCGCTCTGAGCTCCATCTGCGCATGGCGCTCGACTGTCGGCTTCGCCGTGCCGCCGCCCTCTTCACCCCAGACGATCGAGACCTCGGTGCCAGGCTCGCTGAATTCGACATCGATGGTCGACAACGACAGGTAGCAACCCTCGTTGCGGCTGTAGCCGCTGTACATGGCGAGCCCAACCGTTCGACCTGCGGCGACGATCCTGTCATAGGGCAGCGTCGAGTAGTTGGCGATGGGCATGTCGATGTATTTGACCGAGGGATCACTGCCATCGAACATGGTCGTGAAGGCGCTCGCGACGTCCGCTCCGTTCCACGCCAGCGTCACCTTCTTTCGCTTCGGATTCCCGGCGATCGTCTCCAGCGCTTCCCGGCCGATGAAATCATGATCGAAGCGCACGAAAGGACCGTAGCCGAGGTCGTACGGCGTCACATAATAATCCGTGATGTCGTCTGAATAGAAGCTGCCGCCGAGCGATGCCATCGCCTCGTAGCCGTCGGCCGGCAACCATTCCCTGTAGGCTTGCAGCCGCTCGCCCGTGTAAACGGCCGGCATCGGCGACGGGATCCAGCCGGATTCGAGCGTGCTCGTCGGATAAGTGCGGGCACCGACCCGGCGTAACCCGAACTCCTGTCCGGCTTCGACGATCGCCGCCCTGACTTGAGCCCCCTCTTCCCATGGACCGAACAGCTCGAAGCCCGGCATGCCGACCATGCCGTGGCGAAGCGCCCGCACGCTCGAACCGGCAATGGTCAACGTGTCCATATTGAAGAAGCGGATCTCCGGAACCGCCCCGCCCGTGACCTTCTCCATGACTGCGAGGGCATTAGGACCCTGAACCTGGTAACGATACGTGCGGCGATGGCCCTTGTTGACCGCCGAACGCTCGTCCCTGACTGTCGCGACGTCGTAGTTGCCCGTCGTCGCGTGATACTCGACCCAGTTGATGGCCGGCGGACGCCCAACCAGGCTGACGTTGTCCTCGTCGAGAAAGAACAGAATCGCATCGCCGATGATGAAGCCGTCCGGGTTGCAGGCAACGAACTGTTTCGCCTTGCTCGGGACAAACCCTTTGAAGCTGTTGACGCCGAGGTCGGACAGCAGCCGAACGACATCGCTGCCGCTGATGAAGAGGTCCGTCATGTGATGCGATTGATCGAACAGAGCGCAGGTCTCGCGCCAGGATCGCTGCTCGTCGCGCCAGTTGCTGAACTCGTGCGGCACGACGGGAAATGAATAAGGACCAATCTGCGAATTGCGGAGTACGTCGACAGGGTTGCCGGCTGCGACGAGCAATTCCTCCAGGCTGCGATAGCTCATGTAGGTGATGTCTCCCTCGAATACGGGCGCCGATCGCGGCACCTGGAGTCGGCCCGCAATGTCAGGGCTGGGCGTCTATTATCGAGGATCCGTCCACCCGTGTGGGATGCCCGAGAATCAGCAGACCGTATGCCGTCTCGACCTTTGCGGCATAGCCGCGCGCAACGATCTCGTCGCCCGGCGCGAATGTTTCAGCCGTATAGCCTTGCCGCTTCAGGTGGGTGACGGCCGGGCCGCCGTAACTGATGTCCCACTCCTGTATCTCTCCGTCCGGTCCCTCCACCTCGATGATGAGGCTGGGATGCGGGTTGACGAAGCGCCACTCCTTAACGCGGCCGGAGATTTCGACGACCGTATCCTCGTTATAGATGCCCGCCGTGCTGTGGTGCGCGACCGCTGGAGGGCCACCCAAACAGAACGCGCCAAGCGCCGAAGCCATTA
>JASFSD010000372.1:0-3484 GCA_050114575.1 Gammaproteobacteria bacterium
TGCGACGCGAACGACCACCGCTAGCCCGAGGCCGCTGCCTCCCGTCTCGCGGCTACGGCTGTCATCGATGCGCGAAAAAGCACGAAAAACGGCTTCCCTGGCATCCTCGGGGATGCCGGGACCGTCATCTTCAACGCTCAGTCGAAAGCCGTCGGCCTCCGCGAAGATCGAGCACGATATGCGGGTATCCGCATATCTGAGCGCATTGACCAGCAGATTGCTGAGCGCGAGTTCCATCAAAGTGGCGTCCATCCAGACTTCGTGCAGTGCGCAACGGGTGGCCACATCGATGCGCGCGCCGTCTTGGCTCGTCTTCGCTGCGATTCGTTCCAGCCATGGCCCCGGCGGCACGGCCTGCCAATGCATTTTGATATCCGGGTGATCCAGTCGCGCGTAATTCAGCATCGAGCCGATGAGCTCGTCTATTTCCTGCACGTCCTGATTCATCGCTGCGAGCCGTTCTTTCACGGCCGCATCGGCACCTTCGCCGCTGACAGCGAGCGCGAATCGAATCCGCGCCAGCGGTGTCCGCATCTCATGTGACAGTGCTGCGATCAGCTCTTTCTGATTGCGCAGCACGCTGCTGAGCTTCGCCGCCATCTCGTCGAGATTTCGGGCCAGGCTCTTGAGCTCGCTTGTCTGACCTTCCGTCGCGATTGGCTCGCGATAGTCGGCTGCAAAACGCTGCGCAGCACCCGAGATGACATCGAGATCCCGTAGCAGCGGCTTCAGCCACACGCCGACCACCAACAGAATCGAGAGATAGAACAGCGGCGGCACCAGATTCATCACGATGCCATTGGCCGGCTCGGCGATCGGCCCGAGCCGGATGATCGTGTCGATCGACTCGGCGTCGTACAGGTACGAAGTCGCTCCTTCGGAGTCGGTCAGTGGAACCGTGCTTTGTTCCGGAACATTGACGACGGCATCGCGAGGCAGTAGCTGCACATTGACTCCGATTGCCTCCGCGAGCGACGCCGCAAGCACATCGCGTTCCGCCGCCGGCACCTGAGCCAGCTCCGATTCGATCAGCACGAGCGTCGACTCGAGCCAGCGATCGGTGTCCGGCTGCCCACGGCCTTGCAGGTATCCGAAGCCGATGTCGAGCAGCACGGCCATGACCAAGACGCCGCCCGCCAGCGTCAGATAGCTCCGGAAAAGCAGCCTTCGGTTACGCACAGCCGGTACCGCGTCTCAGGCCGGCTCGCCCCAGGCGTCCGGCACGAGCAGGTAACCCTTGCCCCAGACGGTCTTGATGCGAGTGGGCTCGGTTGCCGAGTCTCCGAGTTTCCTGCGCAGCTTCGAAACACGCGCATCAATCGAACGGTCGAGGCCGTCGTACTCGATGCCGCGAAGATAGTGAGAGATGTCGTCGCGACTGAGCACCGTGCCGGCATGCTGTGCGAGCAGCACGAGCAGCTCGAACTCGTGGGTCGTCAGCGGTACCTGCTCGGCGCCGAGGGTGACTTTCTGCGCCGCGCGGTTGATGTGCAATCCACCGAGTACGATGTCGTTGTCGGGGGGCGCTGGTTTGGCCTGAGACTCGACGCGCCTGAGCAAGGCACGAGTGCGTGCGAGCAGCACGATGGGGTCGACCGGCTTCGTTACGTAGTCGTCGGCGCCGGCCTCGAGCCCGATGACCTGATCGATATCCGAGTCGCGTGCCGTAAACATCAGAATCGGACCATCGAAGATCTCGCGGAGCCGGCGGCATAGAGTCAGACCATCCGTGCCCGGAAGCATCAAATCGAGCAGCACGATGCGTGGCCTGACGCGCGCAAACTGAGCAAGGACTTCATTGCCATGCGACTCGACGGCTACTGCGAAGCCGTTCTGCTCGAAGTATTCGGCCGTCAGCCGGGCAAGACGGCGGTCATCTTCGACGAGGAGAATGTCGGTCCTCTCGGTCAATGGATGTCCCAGACGTGTCTCGTCCTGCGCTGGCGCCGGCGGTCGCCGGACTCCAGATGCAGCACCTCGATTACGACCTCGGTCAGGCGGCTCTGCAAATCCTCACCGGTCATCCAGAATGTAAAGCTGTCTTCAAAGTTGCGCTCATCGGTCGTGCTGCCGGCACTGGCTTGTTCCCAGCAGCGCAGTGGACCCTCGCTGAAATCGTTGAACACACAATAATAGTCCCTCGTAACACTCTCCCAGGTCACGGCGAACGAGAGCGCGCAGCTCGGGTTGCGATTGTCCGTCACGCACAGCACGGGCCTGACGTCGAGCCGTACCGCGCTCTCACCCTCGTCCTGGGCAAAGGCGGGCAAGGACACGACGAACGCAAGCATCAGCAGGGCGCGCATGCCTAAAACCTCCGAGCCAGACCGGCAAACACGCCGCGCACACTGCGTTCTTCGACAATCGGGCTTCGGGCGGCTTCGTCGTTCAGTCGTTCGTAGTCGACGACGACGGAGGCTGCCCAGTTGCGATTGATTTGATAACCGATCGTCAACCCCGCGCTCCAGTTTGTCCCTGCATCGGCGGCGTAGGCGGGCACGACGCCCTGGCCTTCTGCAGCTGTAAGTCCCCAGTAGTAATCGTTGAGATCACGGCTTTTGTACCTGATCCCGACTGACGGCTCGATATGCAGACGGCTGCGGCGCCAACTGAACCGGTACTCCGCGCTCAATTCGAATCCGTCATGGGTACCGGAGGCATCGTGAAAGCCCGCAAGCTGCAGGGCACCCCAGTTCCCGTCGGTCAGAAGCTCGACACCGAGCTCGACGGCATAATCGCGGTCGGGCGGATTGAAGTCCGCAGGTATATCCAGCGGCGCACCGGCAGCGTCGACTGTGATGAAACGTGTGTTCGTGCGACTGAAAAATACGCGGTCGCTGTTGATGCGGCCAACGATGCTGGCGGTCAGCCTGTCGTTGTCGGCGAAAGTCAGGCCGCCGTCGCCATTATCGAAAAACCAGCGATCTCCGAACCAGGCGATGTCGAGATCGACGACGAGAGGCAGGTCGTCGGATTGCACCAGCGGATTGGTCCGTTCCCCGTAGCCGAAAGCCGCGCCGATCCGCCAGTTCGACGGGGGGCTGACCGCGACCGAACCGCTACCGGTATTCGGTTGCGCATTCGCAAGACCGGCGCTGGCTACGAGCAACACCACCGTTCTGCGGATGAATCGCCTCAGCATCCGATCGTGTCTCCTGCCGGTACCTCAATCCAGGTGAAAGTGTCGCAAGCCGGGCCTCCGTTCCCGTATCGAACTTGTATGGAAATTGTCAAAAAATGTAAACGCCAGGCGATACAGATTCGCACAATTTCGAAAAACATCTAAACAGACTCGAGCCGACGAAGAGCCTAGCTTGTGGCTATGTCCAAACAGGAGGTAGCCCATTGAAAGTGCTGACGACTGCGTTTCTCGCATCCTTGCCCCTGGTTCTCGCGGCCTGCAATGGCGGCTCCCCGACTGGCAACCCTCCGTCGCCCGACCCTGGCCCTGAACCACAGGGCCTGTTGAGCCCGGTGACCGACA
>JASFSD010000373.1:0-3449 GCA_050114575.1 Gammaproteobacteria bacterium
GGCCGTGCTCCTGTTCAGGAAACCCGCCTAGTTCAAGGTGTCAGGAGGGCGGGGCCGTCGGCTCCGCCCTCCTGAACGAAACGCCCGGGTCGGGCGGCAACTAATTCAGCGTTGCCGTGTCCCAGTGCTCGTCGGCCTTGCCGTCGACGAAGCGCCACATGTCGTACCAGATCGTGGTGTAGGTTTCGTCGGGGTCGTCCGGACGCGGGTACTCGCGGCGGATCACGACGCCGACCTTGTCCTCGTCGGCCAGCACGGCGACGATGCCGGTGGTCAACTCACCGCAATCCTCGTTTGGCGTCGTAAAGCTGGAAAACGCCTGGACGACGGTATCGCGGCCGGAGGCGAATCCCGGGTTGTGCTGGATGTAGCGCTCGGTCAGCCACTCGTCGGCGCGATTCCACTGGTTGCACTGCAGAAGCTCGCGCATTATGTGCAGCGCCGCTTGCTTGTTGCGATGGATCTCCGGGTCGTCATCGACGAACAGTGACTCCGGATCGTCGACGGCGACGACCGGCGCGGCTTGTGCGAACAGCGGCCCACTCACGAGCAGAGCGACCGCCCCGAATACGATTTTGTTGATTTTCATGGTGTCCTATCGGTTGCCAAATGGGGTCAGACCCCATTTTCTTGAATGAGGGGTCTGACCCCATTTTTTGTATGCGCCCGCCTGGCGTCAAGCATCTGCTAAAGTGGCGCTGCCTCGCGGGGGCTCAGGGGACAGGAATGTGAAGCGAACAACTGCGGGATGGATCTTGGGTTCGGCGCTGGTTCTGCTCGGCTGCGGCCAGGGCGGGCCGGCGCCGGATTCCGGAACCGCGGCGGATGCTGCGGAGTTGACTGCGCTCTGGACGACGCTCGGCGCGATCGAGCACCGGCGGCAGCTCGTCGAGGATTCCAACGACGTCAAGCGCCTCCAGCGCGCCTACGGCTATTACCTCGACCAGGGGCTCTGGGACGAGCTGGCGAACCTGTTTGCCGAGGACGCGACGCTCGAGATCGGGCTCGATGGCGTTTACAGTGGCCGTGACCGTATTCGCGAATATTTCTACGTTCTTGGCGACGGCCGCCACGGCCTGCCGCGGGGTGCGCTGAACGAGCACATGCAGCTGATGCCGGTGGTCACGGTGGCTCCGGACGGGCTGACGGCGAAAGGGCGCTGGCGGGACATCATCATGGCCGGGCAACTCGGCGAATACGCGGTCTGGGGCGAGGGACCGTTCGAGAACGAGTACGTCAAGGAGGATGGCGTCTGGAAAATCTCGAAGCTCCACTGGTTCCAGACGATGCTCGTCTCGTTCGACGGGGGCTGGCACCTGAACGAAGATTTCAACGGGGCGAAGTGGGTTTCGGACGAGCTGCCGCCCGATGCGCCGGTCTCGTATCCCTACGAGCCGTGGCCGTCGACGTTTCTGCCACCGTTTCATTTTGCGAATCCCGTGCTCGGTGCAGAGGCCGTCGATCTCGGCTCTTATGCGCCGCCGCGGCCGCGCGGTGATGCGGGCCTGGAGTCACTCGCTCGCGAGGCAGTCGAGCTCGACCGGCAGATTGCGCGCATCGAGGACGAGAACGAGATCGAAAACCTGCAGCGGATCTACGGCTTTTATATCGAAGAGGGCTACTGGTCGGAGGCCGCCGATCTCTTCGCCGACGACGGCGCCTTCGAAATTGCCGGTTACGGTATTTTTCGCGGGCCGGATCGAATCCGGGAATACCTGCAGTCGCTCGATGACGAGGGGCCCAAAGCCGGTCGGCTCTACGATCAGATGCAGCTGCAGCCGATCGTGCACGTCGCTCCCGACGGCACGACCGCAAAAGGCCGCTGGCGGCTTTTTGCGCAGGAAGCGGAATACGGTGAATTCGCAGAGTGGGGAGTCGGCTGGTACGAGAACGATTACGTTCGCGAGGACGGCGTCTGGAAGATCTCGCATCTGCGCCAGTTCAACCGCATGTACACGCCCGACCAGGAAGGCTGGGGCCGAACTGCACTCGAATGGCCGAGCTACCGGGCCGCATCCGGACTCGAGCCCGACGAGCCCTCGGCGATCGAGCATGCGCCGTATCCGTCCGTTTCCGATCCCGAGTTTCATTACGAGAATCCCGTCACGGGGGAGCCGACTTATGGTGAAACCGCGGCTGCCGCAGGCCGGCGCGGGCGCCTGCCGGACGTGGCGGCGGCCGAAGACCTGCTGCGAGCTCTCGGGGACCGCGTGGAGCGCATCGAGGACATCGAGCAGATCGAGCGATTGCAGAGCATTTACGGCTATTATCTCGCGCGCTATCAGATGGACGATCTCGCCGGTATCTTTGCCGACGACGGAACCATAGAGATTGCGCTCAGAGGCGTTTACGCAGGCAAAGCCAGCGTCCGGCGCAATCTCGATCTCTACCCGCCGGTCGATCTGCACAACCACATGCAGTACCAGCCGGTCATCCACCTGGACGAGGCCGGCGAGAGCGCCAGGATGCGTTCGCGGGCGCTGTCCATCATGGGCAGCTACGAGCAGTACTCGATGTGGATGGGCGGGATATACGAGAACGAGTTCGTCGAGGAAGCCGGCATCTGGAAGCTCAAGAAGGACCAGGTATTCAATACCTACTTCATCAACTATGCCGAGGGCTGGCTGAACAACCAGCCGCGACAGCCGCCGGGCATCAGTAACGACAACCCGCCGGACACACCGCCGACACTGGTTTTCGAGATGTATCCATCGGCGTTCGCGCCCCCCTACCACTATTCCAATCCAGTGACGGGCAGTCGCGTTGGCCAGCAACCCGTTCTGATCCCCTGGGAACCGCCAGAGGACTGAGTCGTCGCCAGCAGCGCGCAGGCACTGATTCTCGCCGTACTCGCGGCGACCGTCGGTCTCTTTCTCTGGGGCCGCTGGCGCCACGACATCGTCGCCCTGGCGGCGCTACTCGCCTGCGTCGGGCTCGGACTCGTCGGCCAGGGCGAGGCATTCGCGGGATTCGGGCATCCCGCCGTCATCACCGTGGCCTGCGTTCTCGTGCTCGGCGCGGGGCTGCAGTCGGCCGGGGCGGTCGACATCGTCGTTGGTCGTCTATTGCCGGAGGCGGCTCCGCCGGCGCTGAGCCTGATCGTCTTGATCGTTATGGCCGCAGCGCTGTCGGCCTTCATGAACAACGTAGGCGCGCTGGCTCTGCTCATGCCGGTTGGCCTGCAGCTGGCGGAGCGGCAGGGCGTGCCGCCGGGCAAAGTGCTGATGCCGCTCGCCTTCGGCTCGATTCTGGGCGGCATGACAACGCTGATCGGGACGCCGCCGAATCTCATCGTTGCCGGATTCCGTGAAGAGCTGAGCGGCGCCTCGTTTTCGATGTTCGACTTCAGCCCGGTCGGTATTGCCGTTGCGCTGGGCGGGCTGATTCTGATTCTCGGTGTCGGCCGGTGGCTGGTCCCGAGCCGAAAGCGCGAGGCGGGCGCGGGCTTC
>JASFSD010000374.1:0-3447 GCA_050114575.1 Gammaproteobacteria bacterium
GGTCGCGCGTGCTGCACCCGGACGCAGGCGAGTCGGGTCCCGCGGATGCCGCCGTGACCTTCGAGGCCGGCGCGGTCCTGGTCGTGATGACGGCCGATTGCCTGCCCGTGTTGCTGGCGTCGTCCGACGGCAGCCGCATCGGTATCGCGCATGCCGGCTGGCGCGGGCTTGCCGCCGGCGTCCTCGCATCCGCCGTCGCGGCGCTGGACTGCGATCCGGACGGCGTTCTGGCCTGGCTCGGTCCTGCGATCGGCCAGTCCGCGTTCGAGGTCGGTGACGAGGTGCGCACCGCCTTCGTCGCGAGCCATGGCAGTGCGGAGAGCGCGTTCGAGCGCAATGCGTGCGGGCGCTGGCAGGCCGATCTGCGTGCGCTCGCCCGGGCCGCTCTCGAGAGGGCTGGCGTAGGGAGTATCTTCGGCAGCGAATCGTGCACGTTCAGCGATTCGGAGCGCTACTTTTCGCACCGGCGCGAGGCGCCGTGCGGGCGTATGGCCAGCCTGATCTGGTGCGAAAAGTAGGAGACCCTGTTGAGATACGCGAGTTCTGCCCCCATCTAGACCAGGTCAGGCCGGTCGGACCCGGCAAAGGAGGCGTGCGGCATGCGCATGGACAAGCTGACAACCCGCTTTCAACAGGCGTTGCAGGACGCGCAATCGCTGGCCGTCGGCAAGGATCACGCGGTCATGGAGCCCGTGCACGTCATGGCGGCGATGCTCGAGCAGGAGGGCGGCGCGCTCGGCGCATTGCTCGCCAAGGCCGGCGTCAACGTCAACCGGCTGCGCTCGGAGCTCGGCGGCGCGCTCGATCGCCTGCCGACTGTCGAAGGCGCACCGGGCGAGATTCACATGTCTCCCGAGCTCGGCAAGACGCTGAATGTCATGGACAAGCTCGCGCAAAAGCGCGGCGATGCCTATATCTCCAGCGAGCTCTTTGTGCTCGCCGCGCTCGACACGCATGGCGAGCTGGGCAAGCTGCTCGAGCGAGTGGGCGCCGTCAAGGGCGCGCTCGAGCAGGCCATCGAGGACGTCAGTGGCGGCGAGCCCGTCGAGGACCCCAACGCCGAGGACACGCGGCAGGCACTCGGCCGGTACACGGTGGACATGACCGAGCGCGCCGAGCAGGGCAAGCTCGATCCCGTCATCGGCCGCGACGACGAGATCAGGCGGACGATCCAGGTCCTGCAGCGCCGCACCAAGAACAACCCGGTTCTGATCGGCGAGCCCGGCGTCGGCAAGACGGCAATCATCGAGGGCCTGGCGCAGAGAATCGTCAATGGAGAAGTCCCCGAGAGCCTGAAATCGAAGCGTGTTCTGGCGCTCGATATGGGTGCGCTCATCGCCGGCGCGAAATTCCGCGGCGAATTCGAGGAGCGGCTCAAGGCCGTCCTGAACGAGCTCGCCAAGCAGGAAGGGCAGATCATCCTGTTCATCGACGAGCTGCATACCATGGTCGGCGCCGGCAAAGCAGAGGGCGCCATGGATGCCGGCAACATGCTCAAGCCCGCGCTCGCGCGCGGCGAGCTGCACTGCGTTGGCGCGACTACGCTCGACGAGTATCGCAAGTACGTCGAGAAGGACGCTGCGCTCGAGCGGCGCTTTCAGAAGGTCCTCGTCGATGAGCCGAGCGTAGACGACACGATTGCGATTCTGCGCGGGCTCAAGGAAAAATATGCAGTCCACCATCAGGTCGAGATCACGGACCCCGCGATCGTCGCGGCGGCGCAGCTATCGCATCGCTACATCAGCGACCGGCAACTGCCGGACAAGGCCATCGATCTCATCGACGAGGCCGCATCGAGAATCCGGATGGAAAACGAGTCCAAGCCCGAGGAGATGGACCGGCTCGAGCGGCGCCTGAACCAGTTGAAGATCGAGCGCGAGGCGCTGCGCAAGGAGTCCGATGACGCCTCGAAGAAGCGGTTTGCGGATCTCGAGGATCAGATCGACGAGCTCGAAGCGGAATATGCCGACCTCGACGAGATCTGGCGGTCCGAGAAGGCGGCCGTGCAGGGCGCGAACGAGGTCAAGGAGGATCTCGAAGCCGCGCGGCTCGAGCTCGAGAAGGCGCAGAGGGCTTCCGATCTCGTGCGCCAGTCCGAGCTGCAGTACGGCACTATTCCTGAGCTCGAGAAGCGGCTGGCCGAGGCGCTGGCCGGCGAGCAGCAGACGAAATTCCGATTGCTGCGCGATAAGGTCACAGAAGAAGAGGTCGCCGAGGTCGTATCGAAGTGGACCGGTATCCCGGTCTCGAAGATGCTCGAGAGCGAGCGCGAAAAGCTGCTCGACATGGAGAAGGTCCTCGAGCGGCGCGTCGTCGGTCAGGGTGAGGCGCTGGGAGCCGTCGCGAACGCGATCAGGCGCTCCCGCGCAGGCCTCGCCGATCCGAATCGGCCGAACGGGTCGTTCATGTTTCTCGGGCCGACGGGCGTCGGCAAGACCGAGCTGACCAAGGCCCTTGCCGAGTTTCTGTTCGACAGTGAAGACGCCATCGTGCGTATCGACATGTCGGAGTTCATGGAAAAGCATTCCGTCGCGCGTCTGATCGGTGCCCCGCCGGGTTATGTCGGTTACGAAGAAGGCGGCTATCTGACTGAGGCTGTCCGGCGCAAGCCGTACTCGGTCGTGCTTCTGGACGAGGTCGAGAAAGCGCACCCGGACGTATTCAACGTGCTGCTGCAGGTGCTCGACGACGGGCGTCTGACCGACGGGCAGGGGCGCACGGTGGACTTCCGCAACACCGTGATCGTCATGACGTCGAATCTCGGCAGTCAGCAGATTCAGGAGCTGGCCGGCGAGGCGAACTACGCCGCCATGAAGGCGGCCGTCATGGAGACGCTGTCACAGCACTTCCGTCCGGAGTTCCTGAACCGTATCGACGATCTGGTCGTGTTTCATCCGCTTGAGCCCGAGCACATTCGACGCATCGTCGACATTCAGCTCGAGTACCTGCGGCGGCGGTTGGCCGATCGCGAGATCTCGCTCGTGCTCGACGACAACGCGATCCAGCGGCTGGCCGATGCCGGTTTCGATCCGGTCTACGGGGCGAGGCCGCTCAAGCGCGCAATTCAGCAGCAGCTCGAGAACCCGCTGGCGCAGCGCATCCTCGCGGGCGAGTTCGGGCCGGGCGACACGATCGAGGTCGGTGCGCCCGAAGTCGGGTCGTTGAGCTTTGCCAAGGTCGCAAGGGACGCAGCTTGAGTCGTTTCACCTTGCAATCCGCGCCGCTTGCCCAACAATAGCCGGATCGAATTTTCAAGCTTCGGAGTTGGCTCATGCCAATTTATGAATACCGCTGCGAGTCTTGCGGGCACACGCTCGATGCGTTGCAGAAGATCAGCGACGATCCGCTCAGGGAATGTCCCTCCTGCGGCGAGTCGTCTCTGAAGCGCCTGATTTCCGCTCCGGCTTTCCGCCTCAAGGGAAGCGGCTGGTACGAAACCGATTTCAA
>JASFSD010000375.1:0-3433 GCA_050114575.1 Gammaproteobacteria bacterium
CTTAGACTACGAGTAGTCTCAGGATTAGCCTCACCCGGCTGATGAGAGGCCGTAACTCCCTGATTTGCGGGTGTAGTTCAATGGTAGAACCTCAGCTTCCCAAGCTGATGACGTGGGTTCGATTCCCATCACCCGCTCCAATCTTTCAATTCTGCCGATCGTCCGTCTGATCGGTCGTCTGGATCGCAGGCAGCAGTTACGGGCGTGACTGGAAGCGAGGCAGGCGGGAGCGCCTGTCGTCCTCATTACATGCAGCACTTTTTGTATTTCAGGCCGCTGCCGCAAGGACACGGTTCGTTGCGCCCTATTTTTCGGTGCGAGCGGACGAAAGGTTCCGAATCATCCGGGTACTCATCGTCGAACGCATCCTGCAATCGCTCATCTTCCCGTCGCCATCGCTCCTGCCGGCCGATGATCTGGAGAGGATCATAGAACTGCCAGGGATCGTCGAAACGGTGCCATTCCGGCTCTTCACCGCTCACGAAGCTGTGCTCGATATCGTCGAGTGTGTAAGCCATTTCCATGAGCGAGCCCGGGCGCTGCAGCTTCACGAGTTCCTCCAGGACACCCCGGTGTCGTTCACGCGGGCAATCGAGCAGGTCGTGACCGGCGATGACACGGAACTCCGGATCCTCGCGAGGATTTGCGCACATCGCGGCGAGCCAGTCGATCGCACTCTCGAGCGCTTCGGCGCTCGTTTCCTCTGCCTCCGCCAGCACGCAACTGATGGCCTGAGAACGCGGATACCATGGCGCGGTCGAATTCTCGGCAATCTGCATGAGCGGATCCGTCGTGAAAGCGGTCTTGTTGCGGCAAAGCGCCGGCCACGCGGAAGACAGCCAGTCGCTCAGATTGCCTTTGTCATCGAAGTTCGCGCGACGAAAGCCAATCAGTAACGCCTCTGCCGCGGTCTGCCCCGGAATCAGGCCGAGGATCAGAATCGCGTGCAGCAGAGCCCACCAATGCTCATCATCGACACCGGCACGCCAGTTGGCGTCGTCTTCCAGATGCTGACGCAGCTGCGGCACAATCGCGTCCCCCCGGCGCGCGCATTCGTCGATGACCTCTCGCGGCAAACAGTCACCGTCGGCGCAGACGATTGCCATGAGCGAGGGCTCGTCGCAGGCCGCAAGCTCCTCCTGCGAGTAATGAGGCAACCTGAACTCGTCGCCTGAAACCTCGCGGCGTGCCGCATGCATCGTCAGCACGGCATTCGTAATGATCTGTGGGTGACGTATAAGGTCCTCGGGGCCGGGCAGGTCCATGTTGAGACCCTCGAGGAACGCCGGATCGTTCAGGTGCTGCAACATGACCAGGCTCATGCCGGCATCGACGCAGCTCTCTGTGAGCTCCTCCCACGCTTGCTCATGGATGCGGACGGCATCGAGAAAGCTTTCGACCCAGCCCAGCGCCGACTCCACGTCTTCGGCGTCGAAACGGGCCCGATATTCGGCCGTTCCAAGCGCTTCGACAACGTCATCGATGCTGCTCCGCACGGCCTCGAAGACCACCTCGGCCAGCGGTTGATCGCCGACAATCGCCGTCTGGATGCCCGCCAGGTCCGGGTCGGGAACCATCGCCGTACCCGTTATGAGACCGTGCAGGCGGGGCTCGTCGACGCCGATGCCGTACTCCCGCAGCGCTCGAACCAGGCTGTCGAAAGCGTCACTCATGAAGATGAAGGATAGGAACTTCCGGGCCCGCGCTCCAGCGCGGTGTTGGCGTGCGGTCCGGCTGTTCCTCGAAACGAAGTCGCGGGCGGGCGGCCGGATGGGCCCGGACATGTCGATTTGAGCTATCTGACGCTTCAAGCCGGGCATAGAATTGCTAGGATTCGGGATTGATGCCGGGTCCATAAAGGAGGGCCGTCATGGGGCGTATCGTCAAAGTTGTCGGGCTTGTCGTCGGAGCACTGCTGGTTCTGCTGGTTGCGGTGCTGGTCGGTGTGAGCCTGCTCTTCGATCCCAACGACTACAAGGACAGGATTACGACTGCGGTCGATGACGCCACGGGCCGGTCGCTGACGCTCGAGGGTGACCTCAGCCTCAACCTGTTCCCGCGTCTCGGCATCGGCCTCGGCGCGGCCGAGTTCAGTAACGCGGAGGGATTCGGTGATGCGCCGTTCGCCCGCTTCGAGAGCGCCGAGCTCAGGGTGGGCCTGTTACCGCTGCTTTCCCGGCGGCTCGAGATCGACCGCGTGATGCTGTCCGGGCTCAGGCTGAATCTTGCGCGTGACGCGCAGGGCCGGACCAACTGGGACGACCTGAGCGGCGGCGCGGCCCCCGAGGAGGCGGCCGCACCTGATGCCGATGGCGTAACGGTCGGCACCGGGGATCTCGCCATCTCGGTTGCTTCCGTGCGCATCGTCGACGCCGAAGTCACCTGGCAGGACGACGTCACCGATCAGGACTGGACGCTCAGCAATTTCAATTTCGATGCCCGCGACTTCGATCCGGGGCGATCGTTTCCGCTCGAGATTGGCTTCGACCTTGCCGGTAGCGAGGTCAGCGTTTCGGTCGAGTCCGAGATGCGTGCCTCCATTGATCTGGCAGTGAACCGTTATCGTCTGGAGGAGCTCTCCGTCGATCTCGAGGGCGAGGGCACCGGCTGGCCCGGGGGTTCGGGTGAGGCGCATCTGGAGTTTGCGAGTTTCGGTGCCGATCTGAACGAGCAGAGCCTCGAGCTCGATGGCCTCGAGCTCGAGATGCTCGGGCTCAACGTCAGCGGCAATCTCGTCGGCGAGAATTTTCTCGACGACCTGAGCCTCTCAGGCGGCATCGAGATCGACGAGTTCGACCCGCGCGACATCATGAGTGTGTTCGATGCCGATATCGAGACGGCGGATCCCGATGTGCTCGGGCGCGCCAGTGCGAGCGCCCAGTTCTACTACGATGCATCGTCGATGGGAATGCGCGACATGGCGCTCGCGCTCGACGACTCGACCCTGACGGGCTCGGCGGGTCTGGCTGGCGAACGCTTCGAGTTCGCCCTGACGGTCGACTCGATCGATATCGACCGCTACTTGCCGCCGGCGGCCGACGAGAGCGAGGCCGCGGACGACACGGGCTCGGTCGACGAGATCGATCTGCCGATCGATCGGCTCCGAAACTTTTCTGCGCGCGGCAGCCTGGCGCTGAACGAGACTCGGTTCCTGGGCATGACCTTCACCGATGCCAACTTCGCGCTCAACGCGGCCAACGGGCGCCTGGCGCTGACGCCGACGGGCGCGCTCTACGGCGGTACGCTGGTCGGCGAGATCGGCATCGCGGTTCAGGGCGATGTGGCGCGGTTTACGCTGACCTCGGATCTGACCAGCGTCGACATGGCCGGAGTCGGGCGCGACTATCTGAAGACCGAAGCGCTCGAGGGAACGGGCAGCGTCGGACTGAACCTGGCCTCGACCGGCGCCAGGGTCGGCGAGATCAAGCGCGGG
>JASFSD010000376.1:0-3425 GCA_050114575.1 Gammaproteobacteria bacterium
GGAAGGGGCGATAGCATGAGAAGGATTGAAGTGACCGCCGCAGAGCTCGCAGCTCTGCTGATCCTGCTGGCTGTGCATGCTGGTGTGCAGTGTCAGGGCGAAAAAGCCGAGCAGCACAGCGACCAACAAAGCATGCCAGCGATGGGTTCGCAGCAGTCTCATTTCACGGTTCCTTCAAAACCATACTGTAGTCATGCGCGAGCGCTTGTAAAGACAAATTACATGTGTGCAGATCAATTTCTTACAATCCCAATGGCACACAGCGCGCAGGATTGTCGAGAGGACGTCCAGTTGAAGTTGGAGGCCGACGGCCATGGGACAGGAAAGAATCGACTTCGATATCGTTCGGAAGATCGGTCTCGAATTGCCGGACGTGGTGGATGCCTCTGTGCACGGCGGTGCTGCACTGAAACTGCGAGGGCGGCTGCTCGCCTGCCAGACGATGCACAAATCGGCGGAGCCGAATTCACTGATGCTCAGAGTCAGTTTCGACGAACGAGAGCGGTTGCTTGCTGCTGACCCGGATACCTATTACATGACCGATCACTACGCGAAGTATCCGTCGATACTGGTCAGGCTCGAGCAGATTGACCGCAGTGCGCTCGAGGAAGTGATGGGAGCAGCATGGCGATTCTTGATGGAGAAGCGTTAGACACCGGCCTTGGCATTTGGCGCTGCAAAATGCAGTGAGCGCTTCGCTCGGCCGCGGAGACTCGCGTGGCGGCACTCTTCGAAGCTTGAAATTCGAAGCCGGAGCATGATTGGTGACAAATGGACGAAGAGTCTCGATTGGCCTGGATGAAGGAAGTGCTGATGTCGGTAGCGCAAGTCAGCGAGGCCGATGCGAGTCTGTTTTCGTCCAGGTTCCATCCCGCGGAACTGCATAGAGGCGACACGTTCATCTCCGCCGGAGAGATGGGGAGGCGAGTTGCGTTTGTAGCCTCCGGCCTGATGCGCTCGTTCTATATCTCCGAAAGGGGCGAGGAGTTCAATAAGCAGTTCTTCGTCGCCGGGAGTTTCGTTGCGCCACTGACTTCCCTGGTTACGCATGAGCCGAGCCCGGTCTATATCGACGCTCTGGAAGACGCATGTCTGCTCGCAGCCGATTGGAGTGACCTCGCCGAGCTGTATTCCGAGCATCCGGCCTTGAATCGAGTCGGCAGAGTTCTCGTGGAATACGCGTGGATCGGGAAGGAGCGCCGCGAGACACAGTTGATCATGCTCGACGCCGGTAAGCGCTACGAAGCGTTTCTCGAGGAGTTTCCCGGCCTGGATCAGCGAATCCCCCAGTATCACATTGCCTCTTATCTGGGCGTTACGCCGGTGCAACTGTCGCGGATTCGCGCGCGAAAAAAGAACCAGCCGCTTAACAAAGGTTAATGAGCATCTCGCCTCCGATGCGTAGATTCGCATCAGGAGGTACAAATCGATGCAAAAGACTGTTCTTGTTACCGGCGCGACTCGCGGCCTCGGCCTGAGCCTGGCCAGGGCCTATCGACAACAAGGTCACGATGTCGTCGGGCTCGCTCGGGATGCAGCTGCGCTCGAGAGCCTGAAACGGGAGGAAATTCTCTGCGATGCCATCACATGCGATCTCGCCGACACGAATCAAATCGACTCCGCACTGCTCGAGTTCCAAAACCGATACGAGCGGCTCCATGTTCTGGTTCACAATGCCGCGCTTCAATCCGCATACGGAATTCACGAGTCACCCCAGTACGCCCGGATGGTGCAGCGGGAAATGTCCGTCAACTTCATGGCGGCTGTGCAGCTGACTGCAGGACTGTTGTCGCCGCTATTGGAGGGCAAGGGCGAGATCGTCGTGATCAGCTCCCTGTTGCAGCGGGTGAGCAAACCCGCGGCACCCGGGTATTCGGCGAGCAAGTCCGCCCTGGCCAGCTGGACGGCAAATCTTCGCCACCAGCTTAGAGATCACGGCATCGGCGTGTGTGAGGTCATTCCCGGGCTGATCCGAACGGACATGTCGCCGGAAGGAAAGGCGAACGGGAGCGACCCCGATGAGTTGGCCGGGATCATCAGCAGACGTCTTCCGCGACGACGATTGGTATTGCCCGGAGCCAGAGTGGGCTGGTTCATCGGCAGCATCGCACCGGGAGTTCTGCAGGGCATCCTGAACAGGAAATGATCAGGCTCCGACTCTGCTGTGTCCCTAACGCCGGCGCGCAGCGGCGCGAAGCCTGAGCCTGACGGGCTTTTTAAGTATGCTCAGTCTGAGCTCCCCGTTATGACCATTCGACCAGACGCGACCTGATGCCCGAAGGCGAGACAACCCTGGCGTACCCGGTGCGGCTTCCCGTCGTCGGCAGGTATTTGAGCCAGCTCGGAGCGATGGTGGCCGTGCTCTCGTTGCCTGCCTGCGTCGTCGCTTTCTACTCGGGAGAGCTTCGCGTCGGGCTCGTTTACGTACTGATCGCCGTTGGTCTGCTGGCAATGGCATTGGCCGGCCGGCGCACGCCAGCGCCCCGATCCATTCAGCGCAACGAAGGCATAGTGGTGGTCGGCCTCGCGTTCGTGCTGACACCCGTACTCATGGCGCTTCCGCTCGCCGCCGGGGGTCTCTCTCTGGGTGACGCGCTGTTCGAGGCGGTCTCGGCGATCACGACGACGGGCCTGTCCACGCTGAGCACGGTCGAGGGCGCTTCGTCGTCGTTTCTGTTCGAACGTGCCTGGCTGCAATGGTGTGGCGGGCTAGGAATATCGGCGCTCTCAGTCGCGCTGCTCATGGGCCACCATGCCGCTGCCCATCGGCTCGCGGAGCCCATTTCGGAAGGCAACCTGGTCACGACTGCGAGGACTCAGGCCCGACAGATTCTGCGTGTCTACGTCGTCCTGACGCTGGTCGGCACGCTGGCTCTGAGCCTGGTGTTCGGCGACACGTTTCTGGCGCTCGCGAACATGCTCTCGACACTGTCCACCGGCGGCTTCTCGCCGTACGATGACAGCATCGCGGCTCTGCCTGCTTCCGGAGCCTGGATCGTCACGGCGTTCTCTTTTCTCGGTGCCGTTCCGCTGCTTCTCTATCATCAGGTCCTCGTGCGCAAGCCCGGCAGCCTCTTGCGCGACTCTGAAGTCCGCGCTCTCGCTGCATTCGTCCTCCTTGCTTCGATCCTGTTGGCCCTCAGCCTCTGGTGGAACTCAGGAATGGTTCCTTCGGATGCCATCCGACACGGCGTGATGCTCGGAGTATCGGCGCAGACGACGACGGGTTTCGCGAGCATGGAGGTCGCGACTCTCGAACCGACTTCGAAAGTGCTGCTGATGCTTTCGATGTTGGTGGGCGGTGGCAGCGGGTCGACCGCCGGGGGCATCAAGCTGCTGCGTCTGCTCATCATCGCGCGGCTTGTGCAGTACTATCTGCGCCGGGTCGCGATGCCGCCGCACGCTGTCGCCCAACCCAGGCTGGC
>JASFSD010000377.1:0-3419 GCA_050114575.1 Gammaproteobacteria bacterium
GCGCGGCCGAGTTGCTGGAGTCCGACATGGACGCGATGGGGCCGGTGAAGATCAGCGAGGTCGAAGAAGGCCAGAAGGAAATCGTGGCGGCGGCCCGCAAGCTGGCCGAAGCCGGAACGATCGCGCTCGGCAAGTCCAGCGACGAGTTCGTCTGAGCCCATGACCGACAAGAACCCGAAGACGGATTTCGCGCGCTGGCAGGCGCCGGAGGTCGATGACTCCAGACACCTGACACCCGAGGACATCGAGGAGGCCCGCAAGCTCGCCTGGGACCAGGGCTACCAGGACGGCTATGCGTCCGGGCTCGAGGCCGGGAGCGCCGAGGTGACGCGCAACGTGCAGCATCTCGATGAGGTCCTCGACACCCTGGCCCGCCCTTTTGCCGATCTGGACAGCGCGGTCTCCGAGGCGCTGGTCGCGCTCGTAATCGCCGTTGCCGGGCAACTGGTCCGGCGCGAAATCAAGATCGACCCCAGCCACGTCATCAGCGTCGTGCGCGAAGGACTGGCGGCGCTGCCCGTGGCAGAGCGCAACATTCGGATCATCGTTCACCCGCTCGATGCGGAGCTGATCCGTAACCGCCTCGATCTCGACGAGAGCGAGCAGGCCTGGAGTCTGCAGCCCGACCCGATGATGGAGCGCGGCAGCTGCGAAGTCATTGCCGAATCGGCGCAGATCGATGGACGTCTCGAGACCCGTTTGCGCCGACTCGTCGCCAAGATGATTCACGACGGCCGCGAGGGCTACAGTGTCTGACCCGTCCGCGCTGAAACTCGCGCGGGCACGCGCCGAGCGCTGGAGCACATCGGTCGAGGGCTGGCGCGAGCACGCCGCCGAGCCGAACCCCGTCGTCGAGGGCAAGCTGGTTCGCGCCACCGGGCTGACCCTCGAAGCCGCCGGCTGCGAGGCGGCCGTCGGCGAGCGCTGCCTCGTGGAGACATCCGCAGGGACCATGGTCGAAACGCGCGTCGTCGGGTTCGCCCACAAGCGCCTTTTCTTGATGCCGACTCAGGCGATCGGTGGAATCATGCCCAATGCCCGCGTGATCCCGCTGCATTCGACTCCCACCGTTCCCGTGGGCGATGCGCTGCTCGGGCGCGTCGTCGACTCGATGGGAGTGGCGCTGGACGACGGCGGGCGCCTGCGTTGCGAGGATGCGGCGCCGCTCGAGGCGACCCCGGTCAATCCGCTCAGCCGCCAGCCGATCAAACAGCCTCTGGACGTCGGGGTGCGTGCCCTGAACGCCATGCTGACGGTCGGGCGCGGGCAGCGGCTCGGGCTCTTCGCCGGCAGCGGTGTCGGCAAGAGTACGTTGCTCGGGATGATGGCCCGGTACACGACAGCCGATGTCATTGTCGTCGGGCTGATCGGCGAACGCGGTCGCGAGGTCGGTGAGTTCGTCGAGGAGAATCTCGGTGAGCTGGGTCGCGCGCGATCCGTTGTGGTCGCGACGCCGTCGGATTCCTCTCCGCTGATGCGGCTGCACGGTGCCTGGTATGCGACCAGCATTGCCGAGTACTTCAGGGATCGCGGCAAGCACGTCCTGTTTCTCATGGATTCACTGACCCGTTTCGCGCAGGCGCAACGCGAGATCGGGCTGGCCGTCGGCGAGCCGCCGGCAACCAAGGGTTATCCTCCGTCGGTCTTCTCACTGATGCCGCAGCTCATCGAGCGCACCGGCAACGGACGTGCCGATCAGGGCTCGATCACGGCGTTCTATACCGTGCTCGCCGAGGGCGACGACGAGCAGGACCCTATCGTCGACGCCGCGCGGGCGACGCTCGACGGCCACGTCATGCTGTCAAGGCAGATCATGGAAACCGGGATCTATCCCCCGATCGACATCGAGTCTTCGATCAGCCGATCGATGAACAAAGTCGCGAGCCCCGAGCACCTGGCGGATGCCCAGGTGCTCAGGGAACTGTACTCGTATTACATGCGGCATCGCGATCTGATTACGGTCGGCGCCTACAATCGCGGAACGGATCCGCGGCTCGACGCCGCGGTCAGGCTGTGGCCACGCGTCGAGGCATTTCTGAGCCAGAAGATCGACGAGCCCGTCAACAGCGCCGGCAGCCTGGCGGCACTGGCCGAGCTCGCGCAGGCGATCCGTGCCGAAGAGGCGCGTGGAGCAGAGGCGGAGCCCGGTCCCGGCACGCCCGATGCAGGCACTTAGGAGACGCTGAATGGCAAAGGACAGGAATCCACTGGATATGGCACGGATGCTTGCCGATATCGCCGAGTTCGAAAAGTCCAAGACGGTTGCCGCCGCCATGCTGAACCTGTCGGCCGAGGAGGAGCGGCTGGCGACGCTGGAGCGATACCTTGAGGAGTACCGTAATTCCAGCGGCCCGGGCACGGGTGGCATCAGCGTCGGCCTGCTCAGGTCTCGACATGAATTCATCGAAACGCTGGCGCAGGCCGTCGAGGACCAGAGTTATCGCGTGGAGAGCCTCCGCGATCGGATCGCGCAGGACGTATCGGACTGGCGCGACGCCAAAGCCAAGGTCGGTGCGCTGGACAAGTTTCTCGAGCGGCGCCTCGAGAAGGAGAAGGAACGCCGGAACCGCCGCGAGCAGGCGCGGCTCGACGAGACGTCGACGTTGCGGCACCTCTAACCTGGCACGCTTGTTGCTACTTCTTCCGTGGAACTGACGGAAGGTAAAGCAGCATCGTGGCGAACGCCGGGATCATTCCAACGCTGACGACCGAGACGACGGGCCGGGCAACCGAATCCGGCGCGCCGGTTTTACGTTCCGGTTTGCCGGTACGCGGGGCGTCGGCCGGCGCCCGCCGCAGCGAGGCCGCCGAGCTGCCGCCGATGGCTCGATTCGGCGCAATCGTGAGCTCGTTGAGCGCCGCGGCAGCAGCCCCCGGCCACGCCTCCACGGCCGCCGCGGCGATGCCGGGGGATAGTTTCAAGTTGTTGAATCCAAATGAATTGATGGACTCTGTGGGCGGCGATGAAGAGCTCCCACTGGAGCTGCCAGCGATCGCGGTTGCGGTTGCGGCCACTTTGCCGGCGACCGACGCCACAGCGACGCATGCGCGGCCGCTGGCCGGCGCCGGCTCGCTGCCGCAAGCGGCCGATCCACTGGCTGTCTCGGCCTTCGCCGGGCCGCCGAAGCCGGGCGTCTGGTCCGCTGCTGCCGTGGCCGCCGCGGCCCCGCCGGGGGCTCGACCCGAGGCCGCGCCGCAGTTGCCGGCCGGCGAACTGTTGCCGCTCCGCGGCAATGCATTGCCGCCGGCGCCGGCAGGCGGAGAGCTGTCAACGGCCTCGATGTCCGGCATCGGGCAGCCCGGCGTCGATGACTCCAGGCCGCTGCCCGGTGCCCCGGGTGCCGGCATCGCCACGCCTCGACCAGACCCGGGTCCCGGGGCGATGCGGACCGAGCTGGCGGCGCCGCCTACTGCTTCCG
>JASFSD010000378.1:0-3415 GCA_050114575.1 Gammaproteobacteria bacterium
TAACGATACATTGACGCGCACCCCTCCCTCGCGCTGCACTCAGACCGTCGGCCCGAAGGCGCGAATCGCTTCGCGTATGGCGACTGGCCTGATCGATCCGCTTTCGTCGGTCACCTCGATCAGGCTCGGATCGATGACGACGCAGTTCTCCTCGTCCGACTTTGCTGCAGCAAAAACTTCGGACTCCGCCGCCTCATCGGTGATCACAGCACCGTCTGCTATGTCGACGCTCCAGCCCCCTTCGTCGGTATAAAAGACGACGAGTCCGTCCGTCAACCGATTGGCGATGATCATGCGCATTGGGCCGGTATTCTACCTTGAAGTCCGGGGGCTTCCCTTAGAAGATTCGAGCAGAAGAATATGCCTTGCCCGGGGGGCGGTCGGCGTACGCGTGCCTGGCAGGAGGTGCAGCGATGGGCATATGGCTCGCGGCCAGTCCACCGGGGCCAGTGGGAGGCGCGGCAATACGCCGCAGAGAGAACGTCAGCGGCGGCGAGGAAGGTCCTCGGCGCACCATTGCTCGCGGTGCGCCGCCTCGGCGGACGCGACGACGCGCTGATGGCGCTTGCTGAGAAGCAGCGAATCGGGCGAGCACACGCGGGCGCGGATCACGCCGAGGTCAGTCGCCGCATCAAACAGGCTCGGGTACCAGCGACGCCAACTCGGGAGAATCTCCTCGACCTGATCCTTGAGGTTCATGGCTCAGGAATCTATACGAGCCCGCCCGCCTTGGCAATGAAACACGCCACGGAAAGCCGAGTGGCGCGATGCTAAGCTATCGAATGAAGCCGAGACTCTCGAGCTTTACCAGAATTCGATGCGCCAGCATATCCGGCGTCACGTCGGTCGTGTCGATCGATATTTCCGGATTCTCCGGCACCTCGTAAGGATCGTCGATACCTGTGAAACCCTTGATCAGCCCGGCCCGCGCTTTGGCGTAGAGCCCCTTGCGATCCCGCTCCTCGCAAACCTCGAGCGGCGTCGCAACATGAATCTCGACGAAACCGCCGACGGGCTCGATCATATCCCGCACCACACGCCGCGTGTTTGCATAAGGCGCAATTGGGGCGCAAATCGCAATACCGCCGTTCTTCGTGACCTCGCTGGCGACGTAGCCGATTCTCTGGATATTGAGATCGCGGTGCTCCTTCGAAAAACCGAGCTCACTCGAGAGGTGCTTGCGAACGACGTCGCCATCGAGCAGGGAAACCGGCCGACCGCCCATTTCCATGAGCTTGACCATCAGGGCATTCGCAACCGTCGACTTGCCGGAACCTGACAGGCCCGTAAAGAAAACCGTAAACCCCTGCGCGTGGCGCGGCGGATGTGTCCGCCTGAGCTCGGCAACGACTTCCGGGAACGAAAACCAGTCCGGAATATCAACGCCGTCGCGCAACCGGCGCCTGAGCTCCGTGCCTGAAATATTGAGCGTGCGCGTCCCCTCCGCGACTTCGTCATCGGGCTCGTACTGAGCGCGGTCCTCGACATAGACCATGTTCCGGAACGGCACCATCGTGATATCGAGCTCGTCCGCATAGTCCTGCATGATCTGCTGGGCGTCGTAGGGTCCGTAGAACGGGTTGCCGTTTCGATCGACGCCGGGACCGGCATGATCACGACCGACGATGAAGTGCGTGCAGCCGTAGTTCTTGCGAATGATAGCGTGCCAGGCCGCTTCACGCGGCCCGCCCATGCGCATCGCGAGCGGCAGCAGGCTCAGCGACGTGGTCTGCTCGGGATAGTGCGATATCAAGTGCTCGTAGCACCGGACGCGCGTGAAATGGTCGACGTCGCCGGGCTTGGTCATCCCGACCACGGGATGAATCAGGAGATTGGCCTCGACATCCTTCGCTGCCCGAAACGTGAGTTCCTGATGCGCGCGGTGCATGGGGTTTCTGGTCTGAAACGCGACGACCTTCCGCCAGCCCAGTTTGGCAAAGCGCTCCCGAACTTCTTTCGGCGTGTCCCTGAGATGCCTGAAGTCGTAATGCGTCGGTGCCTCTACGCCATGCAGCGTACCGCCTATGTAAACGGGATGCGCCTGATGCATGAGGTAAGCAACTGCGGGATGCGTATCGTCGGTGGTGCCGAAAACGCCCTCCGCCTCGGCATTTTTGTCGGGGCTGTACACGCTCTCGACGTCCATCGTCGCAATCAGGACGCCCTCGGGATCTCTGAGGGCGACCTTGTCACCGACTCCGACCTGCCCGGCAAACTCCTCGCTCACATCGAGCGTGATCGGCATCGGCCAGAACACGCCGCTCGCAAGCCGCATGTTGTCGCGCACGCCCTCGTAGTCGTTCTTATTCAGAAAACCCGTGAGCGGGGAGAACCCGCCATTGAGAATCAGCTCGATATCGCAGAGCTGACGCATGGAAAGATCCCAGGAAGGCAGATCGCGAGAAGCTTCTTTCTCTGCCGCGGCCGCATCTGCGGACAAATACCGGTCGACGAGCTCACCACCGTGAGCCTCTTTTTGTGCACCCATTAAGCTCTTTGCTCCGAAGAAGGCCGGGGGCTGATACTGCCTGCGCGCGAGCGCTGCAGCCACCTCTTCCCTAAGCCCTCAAGTTTTGAAACCTATTGATCAGTCAGCAGTTCCGCGGTCTCGCGAATGCTGGCGGCGTTGATAGCGGCGCAGTATTGTGCCTCATGCTCGAAGCATTTCAAGGACTTTTTCGCCACGCCTTCGAGATTGGGTCGCTTTTCGGCCGGCGTCTCGCCTTTGCCGATGCCCCCGCCGAACTCGACAATCGTCGTAACCCCCGCTCCCGCAACCCATTCCATGCAGTCAATCCACCGAACCGGATTGAACAGCTGAAAGAACAGCCGCGAGCGGATCGCACCGGGCTCCTCTAAATGCAGCGCACCCGTGTAATTTGACAGAACCTGACAGGTTGGCTTCCGAATATCGGCAGCTTCGAGGATCGGCCGAAACTGCTCGGCCGCGCCGACCATGAGATAGGTGTGAAATGCGCCCTCGGTCTTGAGCTCGATGGCCCGCTTTCTCGGATGATTCGCCTTGAGGTCCTCCGCCAGCGAGGCGAGATCCTCATCGGTGCCCGCGATGACCGTCTGATCCGGCAGATTGCAGCTGCCGATTCCGCAGAAATGCTTGTCCGCGAGAACCTGCGCAGACTCGAGATCGAGCGTGGTTGCGAGCATGGACCCGCGCCCGAGCTCCGACATCAGCCGCCCGCGCTCGGCGACCAGCGCAATCCCGACCTCGAGACCGAGCGCCCCTGCGGCGACGAGTGCCGTGTACTCACCGAGGCTGTGCCCGGCGCAGACGAACGGCTCGATGTCGCCGGCGAGACTCCGCAGGGACTCTAAGCAGGCAATCTGATGCGCCATCAACGCCGGTTGCGTGTAGCGCGTCAGATCCAGCTTGCCGTCCGGGTCCTCGAACGACAGG
>JASFSD010000379.1:0-3412 GCA_050114575.1 Gammaproteobacteria bacterium
GCGGAGTCGCGCCTTTCGGCTCGCGGGTAGCTGCGTAATTCCGCAGTCGACCCGCGTTTATCGGCTCTCTATGCTGCCTTACAAGAGGTACGCGGTTTAGTGAGCATCTGGGTCATAGCGCGGGACTTTTTCGAGCGAGGCGGCGGCGTCCTCCTCGTGCTGGGCCTCATCATCCTCACGATGTGGACCTTGATCCTGAGCCGCTGGCTCTATCTGCGCAGAGAATATCGTGCGGACGTGTCCCCGATCATGGAGCGCTGGTTCGATCGGGACGACAAGGAATCGGCTCTCGCCGGGCGCATCAAGGCCCAGACCTTCAACGCCGTCGCATTTCGATTGAATCGGGGTCTGTCTCTCGTCCGCACTCTGGCCGCGGTCTGTCCGCTGCTCGGATTGCTCGGCACCGTCGTCGGTGTCCTCGGTGACGATGCCAGGCCTCGGTAAGGCCTATGCTGGCGAGCTCGGGTTCGGCACGAGCACGAGTGACTTTCTCCCCATCGTCAAGGTCGCCCCGATCTATCCCGCCAGAGCGGCGATGCGTTCCCTCGAGGGTTACGTGAAGGTCGAGTACACCATTACGGCGACTGGCGATGTCGAGGACGTCGTCGTGCTGGAGACGACCAGCCCCATCTTCGTGCGCGCAGCCGTCGACTCGGCGCTGAAATACAAATACCGTCCGCGCGTCGTGAACGGTGCGCCGGTCGCGGTGACCGGCGTCACCACTCTGATCTACTTCAATCTCGTCGCAGCCGAGACAGATTGAGATTCATCGGGTTCCGGGTTGGGCCGGATTCCGACTCGGGTGAGGGTCGCGGTTACTGGCCGTAGCGCTGATTCTCGAGGCAGACGAACTCGATGAGCTCCTGGTCGGGCATGAGCGACTGATTCAGCCGAACGGTCCAGGGCTCGGTGTAGGCCTTGGGGTCGTCGACCGTGATATCGATCTCCATGCGGCCGAAAGTCGGCCGGCGAAAGCGCTCGGTGACCGTGGCCGCGTCCGTCAACGGGCTCCCATCGATGTCGAGCCACTCACCGTCGCGGAAATTGGTCGTGGTCACGACGAGCTCGTCGCCTTCCCAGTGACCGACCGAGTAGCCGAAGAACCAGGGTTGCGGATCGTTGTCGGGCGACGGGCGCCCATCCGTGAAGATCTGCCGAATGCCCATGCTGGCTTCATACAGAATGATCAAGAGTCGCGGCGTCTGCACGAACTTGCGTGGCGCGCCCTGGGTGTGGAACTGCATGTTACCCATCGGCAGGCAGTGTGCTTCCGGGTTATCCCCGCTGCCTGCTGCAACACGTTCGTCGTAGAGATCTTTGGCCCACGGCTGGAAAGGCAGCCCGCCCTCGATGTTGGCGCCGATGTACTTGAAGTTCGCAAGCGGGGGACCGTCGCCGGTCTGCTCTGAGGGGCCGAAAGGCAGACGACCGCTCCAGACTCCGGAAAAGTCCGGCCGCCCTTCGGGCGTGCGCGGGGCCGGGCCCTCGAGGTCGACTTCGCCGTCTTCCGTCCGCGGCACATCGGGCGTCGGAAAATCCGGCCACTGCGCATGAGCTGCCGATGCGGCCGTGAGCGCCGCGAGCGCGACCAGTGTCAGCCTGGACTTGTTCATATTCCCCCCAGAATTCAGATTTCATCGGCTCGGCCCTCGATGGACTGGCCTTCGCTTCGAACCTATCATATCTGCAGGGAAGGGGCAGCAAGGCGAGCACGATGAATTTGAGAGCACTCCTGATCTCGGTCACCAGTTGCATTCTGGTCGGGTCGGCAGCCAATGCGCATCATGCGTTCAGCGCCGAATACGATTCGGATCGCCCGATCACCCTGACGGGCACAGTGACGCTGCTCGAATGGACCAACCCGCACGCGCGCCTGTATATCGACGCGCCGGGAGACGACGGTGAGATGGTCAACTGGGACCTGGAGCTCGGGCCGCCCAACGGGCTGATGCGTCAGGGCTGGCGCCGGGATTCTTTGCTGCCTGGAACCGTGGTGACGGTGGAGGGTTTCCGCCATCGCACCAAGCCGACTGTTGCCAACGCGAGGTCGGTCCTGCTGTCCGACGGCAGGCGCGTCTTCGCCGGGTCGTCGTTCGACACGACGCAGCCGGCCGAAGCCGAAGCCGAAGCCGAAGCCGAGGAAGAGTAATTTCCGAAACCGGCCGATCGAGCGCTCGCGCCTCGCGCTGATCGAGCATTCGCGTCTTGGCGGTCCGGTGCTACTGGCCCTTCGGGTTCAGGCGCGGAATTCTCTCGGTCCGGAACGCAGTCCAGCCCCAGCGCGGGTCGTCGATTGCGACCTCCCAGACCCTTTCCGCCGGCATCGTGTGAGTCACCTCGACGAGCTCTACCCACAGACGCGCCTGTTCCTGCAGTGCGGCTATCGCTTCGGGATCCGACAGGTCGAGCTGCACGCCTTCCGGCAGCTGAAACGATCCGCCATTCGTCAGCAGGATGTTCTCGGTCTCAGGCAGCCAGTCGGCCTCGGAAATGAACGGCGAATTGAAAATTGCACTGCCCGGGCCACCATAGGACCAGACCTCGCGCACCGTATGGGCATCCTCGTCGATCTCGTATTCGACGGCGCGACTGAACATCTCGAACGGCGCCACCGGCGGGTCCGGCGGCCGCGCGCGCGCCGCGCCGTTGTCGTACAGGAGCAGCGTCCCGGCCGGCGTCCACCTCGGCGCATGATGATGGTAGGACCAAATCATGTTCTCGTCTTCGCGCTCGAGCAGGAGATCCGTCCAGGCATCACCCCAGTCGCGCGTGTCGCCGAGCATCCAGTCGAGCTCGCCGCTCGTCAGGTCGAGCTGCATGACGGTCGACAGGTGATTCGAGGATATCAGGGCCGTGTTCGTGGCCGGGTCGTAGTCGATGCCGTTCATGTGCGTCCAGTCGGGCGCGGGCTCATCGAGAATGCCGTCGTAATTTTGCGCGTAGAAGTCCGTATTCAGCGAGTCATAGCCGATCCGGTAGTTGTCGATGAGATCGAAGAAATGCCATTCGTTGACGACGGTCCCGTCACGCTCGACTTCGTAGAGCACGTCACCGATGACGTTTCGGGTCTCGCGCGGCGCATCCGGGTCCGTTTCGCTCGTGTACCAGTTCTCGATTTCTCTGACTTCGGTAGCCAGCCCGAGCAGATTTCCGGACGGCATCTCGAGCACGTCGTGATGAAACGTATCGACGTCGACGCCGATGCTGTCGTCGGCGGCGGTCTTCACCGTTCCGGTCGGATGCCAGTGGTTGATTTCGTTGCCGAGCCAGTCGATCTCGGTCATCGTGAAGTCCCGCATATAGAGGATATTGCCGTTTTCGAGCAGCTTCACCTCGAACAGGGCATGCGGCGCTTCGTAAAACCAGACGACATCGCCTTCGGCGTCGACGACGAGTATCTGCCCGTAAGTCG
>JASFSD010000380.1:0-3383 GCA_050114575.1 Gammaproteobacteria bacterium
ATACGCCTGAGCCCGGGCGTGACCAGGGCAATTTCAACGCCTGGCGCTTCGGTGTCGAGTATCCGAACTGGTTCGAGGGGATCCAGTTTCCAACCGACGACCCCGAGGCCTGGAACCAGGCCACGCGCGCGCGCTATCAGGAATACGATTCGGTAGACAACGCCGAGCTGCAATCAGACGCCGCCGCGAAGCTCCTCGACCGGATCGGGCCGACCGTGGCCCTGACCAACTCTGCCGGGGGCTTGAGGGCGCTTTTGACCGCGCTCAAGAGCGACAACATGGCGGGCATCGTCATGTATGAGAACGTCGGCTACGTCTTCCCGGAGCGTGAATGGTCTGGCAACTTGAACGGTCCCTTCGGTCCGGTCGAGATTCCACTTGACGAGTTTCTGAAGCTGACGCGAATTCCGATGCAGATAATCTGGGGCGACAACGTCGACCAGTCGCCGATCCAGTATGCTGCGCTCGAGCAGTCGAAGCAGTTCGTCGATCTCATCAACGAGCATGGCGGAAACGCCGAATTTCTGCCGCTGAGTGATGCGGGCCTTGTCGGCAACACGCATATCCCGTTCGCGGACATGAACAATGTCGAGGTGGCGGATCTGCTTTCGGAGTTTCTGAAGGAAAACGGACTCGACAGCCGTTCGCGCTGATGCCGCGCGGGATCGGCAGCTGTCGCGGGCAGGAATCTGATCAGGAGGACGATCGATGACAAGAGGCACGCTTTCGGCATTGGCAGCGATTGCTGTTGTTAGCCTGGTAGACCCGCGGCTTTCGCACGCGCACCACAGCTTCGCCAAGTTCGACAATCAGCGCACAATCGAGGTCGAAGGCGAGATCACGGCCGTGTACTGGCGTAACCCACACGTGCACCTGACGATTCGCGGCCGGAGCGAGGGCGGCGGCGTCCAGGATTGGGATCTCGAAACGAGCTCTCCTGGAATCTTGCGGCGCACCGGAATCAATGCGTCACAGGTCAATGTCGGCGATTACGTACGCGTGGCTGGTAGCCCGGCCGTCGATGGCGGCCCCGAGATCTTCGGTCGCAACGTGCTGCTGCCGGATGGTCGCGAGCTGCTGTTCAGCGCCAGCGAGCCGCACTTCTCCGGTCGCGGTGTGGGCGGCATGGCGGCCTGGCTCGTCAGGGAGGGCGACACGAGCCGCCCCGAGCTCGGGCTGTTCCGCGTCTGGAGCTCGACGGCGGCGAGCGCAATGACGCTGTTCCCGAACATCGAGTATCCATTGACCGAATCCGCGCGGGAGTCGTTCGACAACTTCGACCGCGTGACCGAGAGCCAGCGCATGGCTGTCAGCTGTGAGCCGAAGGGCATGCCCTGGATCATGGAGCAACCTTACGACATCGCATTCGAGCGTGATGGCGACGACATCGTGCTCAGGCTCGAGGAATACGATGTCGCCCGGCGGATCCGGATGGACTGGGAAGGTGATCGGGCGTCACAACCCTATACGGTTCACGGGTTCTCCACCGGCGAAATGGAAGGCAGCACCCTGGTCGTCACGACCACCAATCTGAATTCGCGCAACTTCAAATGGGAGATTCCCGCGAGTGAGGCGGCGAGGATCGTCGAACGATTCACGCCGAGCGCCGCCGGCGACAGGCTCGACTACGAAATCGTCGTGACCGACCCGGAAGTATTCACTGAGCCCGTGCGCCTGACGAAGTTCTGGTTATCGATACCGGGGCAGGTGCTCGACGCTTACGATTGCGTAGCCGGGCTCTGACCTGAGGCTACTCTTCCGGACCTGCGATTCCAGTGGGTCCGGGCAGGGCCTCTATTCCCGCCTCGAAAGGGATACCTGCGTCCTGCATGGCGCCCATGACGCACGAGACGAGGTTGGCGTTCACGCTATAAAAATCCATTACTTTCGACACATTCTGAATCGGATCGAAACCGGATCCTTCCGACAGATCCACATTGCCTATGTACGTCACCTCCGCCAGGCGCGTGAGCAGCTCGTTGACGGAAATCGATTGTCTTTCTGCCTCGATCATGAACGCGGACCGGGCGCAGTTGCCGAACTCCGAGGCGTACCTGCGGGCGACTTCCTCGCTGTCAGCTTGCGATATGCCCGATCTCGTCAGCGTCTGCATGATCTGCGCGCCCATCGATCGAAACAGCGTTTCGCCCATCTCGGACAGCCGTCGACTTGCCCGGTCCCCTGCCGCCTCGAAGAACTCCGGGGACGTCGGCTGAGCGCCATTGGAATTGGTCGATTGCTCGAGCTGGCGGGGCGCTGTCTGAGAGTCCCCTACGGGAGCAACCTCCTGCGCCTGCATGCTCTCGACTGACAGAGCCGCAAGGGCCAGGCTCAACCCGAAAATTGCCGAGAATCGGCGGAATCTCTGCATGTTCAATTCCAGTTGCTGCCGCATTCGGAGCGTCACAGCCCCGGGCAGCGTTGGAGCGATCAGATCAATCTACCATGCCGCGCCGGACGCGGCAGGGAAAATGCGCCGCCGGAGCGTCGCTTTACGACGGCGCCAGCTTCGACTCGTCGGCCCAGTTCCCGTGCAGGCCCGAGCGCAACCGAAACGGCAGCTTGAGCCGCGCGATCGGCCCGTCGGCCAGATTCGTCGCCTCGAGCATCACGAGATCGCTGTAATTCGTCGCGAGATTGTCGACCACGGCGACGATGTAGCCGTCGCCCTCGGGCGAATCGGGAGCACGCGGAATGAAGCAGGGCTCCTGAATCAGGCTCGAGGGCCCGGCCCACCAGCTTTCCTGCTTGCCGGTCTGATGGTCGATATGGCCGATCTTGTTCATCCGGAAGCCCGACATTCGCGCGCCTTCGGTCTCGACCGGCATCTCCCGATCCATCACGAGCATCCAGCCGTGCCGGTAGGCCTGAGAAACATAGCGCTCGTCGATGCGCGGAAACTCGTCGATCATGGGGCTCAACTGCTCGACGCTCTCGAACGACTCGCCCTTCGAGTCGAGATCGACGACCCAGCGGTGCAGGTAGGGCAGCGCGGCCTCGGGGTCGAACGGCGCGCCATGGATGTCGGGGAAGAACGGAAAGCTGTTGTTCTCGGCCTGAGGGATGTCGAAATAGATCTTCGAGCCGTCCTGAAAGGCATTCATCACATGGCTCGCAAAGATCGTCTTCGGCGCCTTGAACCAGCGGATGTCTTTCGGGTCGCCGCGCCGCGGAATGATGCCGAGCCAGACCGGCAGCGTCGTGTCGAAGCCGAAATGCGGAAGGCCGGCTTTTAGTCGATCCCAGTTCGATGTGCTCGGCACGATGTGCAGCACGAGATAGTCTTCGGTGATTCCGAAGTCGTGCATCATGCAGTAGTAGGGCACCTCGAAGAACGTCTCGAACAGGAGCTCGCCCGAGGGGTCGACTTCCATATAGGCGAC
>JASFSD010000381.1:0-3382 GCA_050114575.1 Gammaproteobacteria bacterium
CGCCGCGACGACCCGGCACCGGTGCTGCCCGAACTCGCAGAGCGCTGCGTCGACACCGTCGGTGCTGGTGCCCGAGATCAGTCCGAGGAAATAGCCGCTCATCCGCCAAGCTTAACTCAGCGGAGAGAGGTCGATAGCCGGTCGGTCAGTTGTCGAGGCTCGCCAGCAGCGGTGCGCTGTGCAGGTCGAGCTGGCGCCAGAGTGAGGTCGAAGCCGACTGGAAATCGGCCAGATACTGGTCCGCGATGGGCTCCGCGTCGGGCAGCTCTACCGTTCTCGGATTCTGGTGCGCGCCGTTGAGCCGATATTCGTAATGCAGGTGCGGCCCGGTCGCCCCGCCGGTCATGCCGACGTAGCCGATGATGTCGCCCTGCTGGACCCGGTCTCCGGAGCGGTAGTCGCCGAAGCTCGACATGTGCGCATACAGCGTCGTGATGTTGCCGCCGTGCTGAATTTCGACGCGGTTACCGAAAGATCCGTAGGCACCGCGGGCAACGATTTTGCCGGCGCCCGCGGCTCGGATCGGTGTGCCGGTCGGGGCGGCGAGATCGACGCCACGATGCGCTCTGATCGTGTTCAGGATCGGGTGCCTGCGATTCGGATTGAAGTTCGAGCTCACGCGAGTGAACTCGATCGGGTTGCGCAGGAACGGCCGCCTGACGCTCATGCCTTCCGGCGTGAAATAGCCGACCACGCCCTCGGCATCCACGTAGCGCGCCGCGCGGTGGCTCTGGCCCCGGTTGACGTACTCCGCGGCGATGATCTGGCCGTTGCCGACCTTCTCGCCGTCGCGCCAGAGTTCTTCGTAGACCACGGTGAAGCTGTCGCCAGCCCGTACGTCGAGGAAGAAGTCGATGTCCCACTCGAAGATGCCGCTGATTTGCATCGTGACGTCGTCGTCGAGCCCGGCGTCGGCCGCGGCCAGGAACAGAGAGCTTTCGATGACCCCGGTGGCGCCCGCAGTCCGGATTTCCGTCTCGAGGTCGATGATCTGGGCCTCGAAGCCATCGTCTTCGCGGCGCCGGATCCAGAGCTCCTGCGTATTGTTGAGCCCTTTGCGCAATGAGAGCACGTCGCGGCCGCTGCGGATGATCTCGATCTCATCGCCGACCCTGATCTTGGTCAGATGCCGGTTGGCCTCGGGCAGATCCACCATTGCCGCCAGATTGCCGATGCTCAGGTCGTTGCGTCGGAACATGCGGTCCAGCGTGTCGTTCCGCGCGACGATGAGCTTGAGCGCCTCACCGCGCTCGAGCAGCGCCGTGCGCTCGATTTCCTCGGGGCGCGGCAGGGTAGTGCTGCTCAGGGAGGCCGGCACGGGCAGGGCCAGCTCGACTCGCTCCCCGGTGGAGGGCAGGATGGCGACCGCAACGGGCTGGGTCGAGTTTAGCGCAGCCGCGGACTGCTCCATCGACTCGTTCGGCTCGCTGACCAGAAGCAGCGCCACGGCCAGCAGTGGCAGGACCAGGCCGATCGCGAACCAGGAGAGGCCGCGAGGGTTAAGGGAGCGCCTGTTGGAGGCGATCTCCTTATAGTCGTGGCGAATGCCTCCTGAATACGATTTCACCTGGCACCATACATAATGTGGTTGAAGAACCAGGCAATTTAACCACAAGCCTTGGCGGACGCCAAAGAGTTGGCGCTCATTTCTGCGTGGACCGTCGAGGCGCCATTGCACTATTCTTCCCGGCCTGTTCGGACGCCGCCCGGCGGCGTCGAGTAGTGAGATGAGCGAGATTTCAGATCAATTACAGGAGCTGACGCGCGGTACCGACGAGGTGTTGCGCGAAGACGAGCTGCTCGAGAAGCTCGGCCAGGGCCGGCCGCTTCGGATCAAGGCCGGGTTCGATCCGACCGCGCCCGACCTGCATCTGGGCCACACTGTCCTGCTCAACAAGATGCGGCAGTTCCAGAACTTTGGCCACGAGGTCATTTTCCTGATCGGCGATTTCACCGCCATGATCGGCGATCCGAGCGGAAAGTCCGCGACCCGGCCGATGCTGACGCGCGAGGAAATCGACGCCAACGCCGTGACCTACGAGGAGCAGGTCTACAAGGTGCTCGACTTCGAGCGGACCCGTCTCGACTTCAATTCGCGCTGGATGTCCGCCATGCATGCGGCCGAGCTCGCGGGCCTGATGTCCAAGCATACGGTCGCGCGCATGCTCGAGCGCGACGATTTCAGCAAGCGATTTGCGAGCAACCAGCCGATCGCGATTCATGAATTCGTCTACCCCATCGTCCGGGGCTACGACTCCGTCGTTCTCGAGGCCGACGTCGAGCTCGGCGGCACCGATCAGAAATTCAACCTGCTCGTCGGGCGGCACATGCAGCAGCAGGCCGGCCAGGCGCGGCAGGTCGTGATGACGATGCCGTTGCTCGAAGGCACCGATGGCGTGCAGAAGATGTCGAAGTCGCTGGGCAACTACATCGCGATCGGTGATCCGCCCGACGAGATGTTCGGCAAGCTCATGAGCATTTCGGACGTGCTCATGTGGCGGTACTTCGAGCTCCTGAGCTTCCGTACGCTGGGCGAGATATCCAAGCTCAAGGCGGCCGTCGACAGCGGCGCCAACCCGCGCGACATTAAATTGTCACTTGCCGACGAGATCGTTGCCCGATTCCACGGCGAGGCCGAGGCGGAGCGCGCCCGCCAGGGCTTCATCGACCGCCACCGGCATGGCCAGATTCCCGATGACCTGCCCGAGCAGGTGCTCGCTTCGGCCGAGCCCGCCATGGGCCTGCCCCAGCTGCTGCGCGAGTCGGGGCTCGTTGCGAGCGCGTCCGAGGCCATCCGCATGGTCAAGCAGGGCGCGGTTCGGATCGACGGCGAGAGGGTTGCCGAGCCGAACGTCGAGATCCGGGTCGGCGGCGATTCTGCCGTCTACCAGGTCGGAAAGCGGCGCTTCGCCAGGGTTCGGCTGGACTCGGCTGAAAAAAAAGGCACCTAGGGCTTGCCAGCGAGCCCGTTAGCTTTATAATTGCGCGCCCGCCCGAGCCAGGGACCTACTGTCCGGACACCGGAAATTACTAAGGTCGTTAAGGCTTGGATGGGACTTATTTGCCAGCTATACTTGCTGGTCTGCCTCGGATTCGCGGGGCGTGCTCTTTAACAATTCGTCTCAAGCAACTTGTGTGGGCGCTCGCAAGAGCAAAAGTGCCAGAGCCGACACGACGGGACGCTTGCGTCTCTTCGTTAGGCTCGAAAAAGCTCACAGACTTAACTTAAATTGAAGAGTTTGATCCTGGCTCAGATTGAACGCTGGCGGCATGCTTAACACATGCAAGTCGAACGGTAACAGGCCGCTGTGATCCCTTCGGGGTGAACTTGGCGCTGACGAGTGGCGGACGGGTGAGTAATGCTTAGGAATCTGCCCAGTAG
>JASFSD010000382.1:0-3376 GCA_050114575.1 Gammaproteobacteria bacterium
CAATCTCTTTCGCGTCGCCGGAATCGACGCCGACGCCGTCGGCCTCGAGCCGATCAAGCCACCCGAAGTCCCCGCAGACGCATCGGATGCGGACATAGAAAGCGTCATCTGGGATCAGATGCGGACTTGTTACGATCCGGAGATCCCCATCAACATCGTAGATCTCGGCTTGATCTACCGCTGCGAGGTCGAGCGAACCGACGACGGCCAGCGCAACGTGAAGATCGCGATGACTCTGACTGCGCCGGGATGCGGCATGGGGCCCGTGCTGATGGAAGACGTCAGGGAGAAGGTCGAAATCATCCCCACCGTGGAAAGCGCCGAGGTCGAACTCGTGTTCGACCCGCCCTGGAACACATCGATGATGACCGATGAAGCCAAACTTCAGGCTGGTCTTTTCTGAAGCCCGACGCGCGGCACGACTGAATGAAGCGCCTGACGCTGTTGCGGCATGCCAAGTCCAGCTGGGATAACGAGCGACTGGACGACCACGCCCGCCCTCTGGCGAAGCGCGGGCGGCGTGACGCGCCACGCATGGGTGCGTATTCCACGCCAATTCGCCCACTGATTCCATAGCATTTCGCCCACCCATTCCACGGCATTTCGCCCACTGATTCCAGGGCGATTCGCCCACCTGCTCAGCGCCGCAGGACAACCCGGTACCGTTCCCGTTTTTGATGACGGGGGAGCAGTCAGTGTCAGGAGTGAGGTTGTCGATGCGACGGATAAAGGAAGTGCTGCGGCTGACGGCGGCGGGTCTCAGTCAGCGTGAGATTGCCGCGAGCATCGGCGTCGCCCGCAGCACAATCAAGGATTATCAGGCACGTGCCCGACGTGCCGGTCTGGGTTGGCCGCTGGCCGATGAAATAGACGAAGCGCAGCTGGAAGGACTACTGTTCCCACCCCGACCCGCACTGCCATCAGCGTCACGGCCGTGGCCCGACTTCGGCCTCGTGCACCGGGAGATGAAGAAGAAGGGTGTGGCGCTGTTTTTGCTGTGGGAAGAGTACAAGGCCGCTCACCCAGAGGGCTTTCAGTACAGCTGGTTCTGTCAGCACTACCGGGCGTTTGCCAACAAGGTCGACGTCGTTATGCGCCAGTCTCACCGCGCGGGCGAGAAGCTGTTTGTCGACTACGCCGGCCAGACGGCCGAGGTCGTCGATCGCACGACGGGCGAAGTGCGACAGGCACAGATCTTCGTCGCCGTGCTCGGGGCGTCGAGCTATACGTATGCGGAAGCGACCTGGACACAGGGCCTAGCCGACTGGATCGGCTCACATCAGCGCGCCTTTGCGTTCTTCGGCGGTGTGACCGAGATGGTCGTTCCCGATAACCTCAAAGCTGGCGTCACCCGCGCGCATCGCTTCGAGCCTGACATCAACCCCACCTATGCCGAGATGGCTGCGCATTACGGCGTGGCCGTGATACCGGCCAGGGCCCGAAAACCCCGCGACAAGGCCAAGGTCGAAGTGGCCGTACAGATCGTCGAACGCTGGATCCTGGCGCGGCTCAGAGACATGACCTTCTTCAGTCTCGATGAGCTCAACAAAGCGATCCATGAGCTTTTGGTGCGGCTCAATGATCGGCCGTTCAATAAACTCCCCGGCTGTCGCCGCGAGCTGTTTGCAACGCTCGATCGCCCGGCGCTCGCACCGCTGCCGGCGCAACCGTATGCGTTCGCGATCTGGAAGAAGGCGCGGGTGAATATCGATTACCACATCGAGCTCGAGCGTCACTACTACTCCGTGCCGTATCAGCTCGTCAAAGCTGAAGTCGAGGCACGGATAAGCGCACAGACTGTCGAGATCTTCCACCGCGGAAAACGCATCGCCGCTCACCGGCGTGCATACCAACCAGGCCACCACACCACGGTCATCGCGCACATGCCCCGGGCGCATCGTGAGCACGCTGAGTGGACCCCGCGGCGGCTCGTGCAGTGGGCTGAGAAGACCGGCCCGGCAACCGCCAGGCTCGTCGAGCAGATCCTCGCCCGCCGCCGTCATCCGCAGCAGGGCTTCAGATCCTGCCTCGGCATCCTGCGGCTGGGTAAATCCCATGGCGCCGACCGTCTGGAAGCCGCCTGTCGGCGGGCACTGCACATCGGCGCGGCCAGCTACAAGAGCATCGAATCGATCCTAAAGCACAAGCTCGATCAGCAACCATTACCGGAGCCGGCGCAGCCCACGCTCCCCATCGACCACGACAATGTCCGTGGCTCGAAGTACTACCACTGACAAAGGAGAACCCCATGCTCACGCATCCCATCCTCGAGCAGATGCTCGATCTGAAACTCACCGGCATGCATCGCGCGCTCACCGAGCAGTTGGACATGACCGATGTCGATCTCCTCAGCTTCGAGGAACGGCTCGGACTACTCATCGACCGTGAGATGACCGAGCGCGCCGACCGCCGTCTGCAGTATCGCCTGCGCACCGCCAAACTGCGTCAGTCGGCCTGCATCGAGGACATCGACTATCGGCACCGGCGTGGCCTGGATAAACGCCTCATGCAAAAGCTCGCCTCCGGTGAGTATCTCAACAACCAACTCAACGTGCTGATCACCGGACCCTCCGGCGTCGGCAAGACCTGGCTCGCCTGCGCGCTTGCGCACAAGGCCTGTCGCGACGGGCGCACCGTGCGCTACCTGCGTGTACCGCGAATTATGCAGGAACTGCCCGTCGCCAAAGCCGACGGCCGCTATCCCAAACTCCTGCGCAGCTATGCCAGAGCCGATCTCATCATCCT
This sequence comes from Gammaproteobacteria bacterium, assembly GCA_050114575.1. GTDB lineage: Bacteria > Pseudomonadota > Gammaproteobacteria > Steroidobacterales > Rariloculaceae > DATCZB01. Next base: position 2,746 of record JASFSD010000382.1, read on the forward strand.
CGATGACTTCGGCCTCATGCCTTTGAACGACGACATGCGCCGCGATCTGCTCGAAATCCTCGACGATCGCCACAACCGAAAATCAACGCTCGTCACCAGCCAGCTGCCCGTCGAGAAGTGGCACGACTATATCGGCGAGCCCACGCTGGCCGACGCCATCCTCGATCGCCTCATACACAACGCCTATCGACTCGAACTCAAAGGAGACTCCATGCGAAAAACCAAAGCCGGCTTGACGACAGGCGGCGCCAAAGAGTAACAATGCAACGTCCTGCGTCGCTGCGCTCCGAAGGTGGGCGAAATCACGTGGAATGACCGGGCGAAATCACATGGTCCCGGTGGGCGAAATCAGTGGAATATGCACTACAAGAGCATCGAATCGATCCTGAAGCACCGGCTTGATGAGCAACCGCTCCCCGAGCCCGCCCAGCCGGCGCTTACCTTCGACCACGACAACGTGCGTGGCCCCAAGTATTACCACTGACCTGCCCAAAGGAGAGAACCTATGATGATCCATCCCATCCTCGATCAGCTGACCGAGCTCAGGCTCACCGGCATGCACCGCGCCTTCGCAGAGCAGCTGACGATGAACGGCTTGACCGAACTCAGCTTCGAGGAACGCTTTGGGCTC
>JASFSD010000383.1:0-3372 GCA_050114575.1 Gammaproteobacteria bacterium
GGTCTTGATCAGGATCACCAAACGTGACCCCGTACATCATCGAATAGAGGCTACATGCACTGTCGACGTCTGGAGTGACAATTTCCAGAAAGTGAATCCTGACAGCATTGCGTCGATCGCCCTGCTGAGCTTGTGTGCAGCCAAGGCTCGATAAACCCACGACTGGCATCGTCAATGAAGCCGCTCCTTTACAGAGCACGGTTCGCCGGTCCACTTCAGGCACCCCTCCTATCGTCCGACAACAAGCAGATTGCGAAAACATGCGCCTGTCCGCGGCGCATCCATCGAACCCCGAACGCCGACCCAGAGGCGACCGCAAGATTTACACGCCCCGACGAAGGTCCGCCTTCTAACCGTTGATACCGTGTCGAGAACGGATTTTGTATTCCCGCAGCCGGCCGGGAACGGTCATTCCGAGAGGTCCGTCTGGCCTGCGAGAATCTCCCACAGCACATAGTCTGTTTCCCTGGCGAGAACCGGAATAACGAATACGCGCCCACGCGCACTAACTCGAGATTCCCCAACCAAGGATCCATCCTCTGAAAGCGTCAAACCGATACGCTCGTTTCCCCTGAGAGACAATCCGTCATCGACGATTCGCAGCTGATCGGAAATCCAGAGTCGCCCATCGCTGCATATGAAATGCTCATCGGAATCGAGTCGACGGGAAAGAGGGTCATTGCCTGGCTCGAAACTTTCGACCCGGATCGAGTCCGCATTGACCCGGGAAATTCTCGTGTAGGAGATCATCCTGTTGTCGTAATCAAAGAAATATCGCGACAGGATGCTCTGCGGATGAGCAGGCGTGCCACCCCGGGTCGACGCCAGTCGGCCTACGTCCTGATACGTACCGAAAATTTCGGGACACTCGACATCGGTGAGTGCCGGCTCCGGCCAGTCTGCCGGATACTCCGTCGACGACACACAACCGACACAGGTCAGCAGAAGAAAGATGACTACGGCTCGCATGCCTAATCCCCCTCTATTGCATATTCTTCCGCCTGTGGAGAAGCACAGGCGCATCAGATAGTTACACGACGATTTGTCGGAAGGGTCGAAGTTTTTCTTCAGCATATCACGGGCAAATGTCGGCTTCCGGAGTGCCGGTTCAACCGATCGATAGGCCGAAGCGGATCATTCGCGAGCCAGATAGACAAGAATCAGCCTCGAGTGCATCTGCAGATGCGACGCGAGGCATTACGCTCAGGGCGTATACCAGATCGGCGACGAATACGCGCGCTCCTGGATCGTGGCGGGGTGAGCGGTTACTTCGGGGTCGATTCCGAGCGCGACGGCATCGTAGAGCGAATGCCGCGGCGTCGGGATCTCGATGACACGTACGTAGTAGAACGCCGTCTGCTCACGATCGAAATCCGGGTCCGTCCAGACCGCTGCCAGTTGAGTGGCGCCGATATCGTTGGTGTAAAGCGCCGTGCTGATGTCGACGGTGTTGCCGACTGACGGCACCTTGCCGTTGGCACCGGGCACTCGGTCGCCGGACCAGACCACATCATAGACCCGCTGCTGCGCTTCGTTGTTGTCGTCGAGCCAGCCTTTGATCACTTGCACGCGATCGAGGTTAGCGCCGACCGGATCCTTGGCCGCATGAATCAGCAGGCCGGGTGCAGAGCGTCGCGGCGCGGCCGTCAGATCGCTGCCCATCGGCACGCCCTTGTCGTAGCCGACGCTCGCGATATCGTCTGCGCGCGCGTCATCGTCATCGAAATTGAAGCCACCGAAGACACGCAGCGCGATGCGGGGACCCGTCGTCGCGTAGACCTCCTTGCGCTTCATCGCAGCGAAGATGGATTCCCTCGTGTTCTCTTCCGCCCAGACCCCGGTCAGACCGGAAGCCGACATCTCCCATGCAGGAAAGATGACGGGCCGAGGTCTTGGCAGATGCTGGCTGAGCTTGGCGTCGGTCGCAATCTTGCCGTAGAAGTTGTTTTCCTCCACCGACGACATGCCGATGTGACCGTCCGTCGCGCCGACGAAGCCGAAGCGGTAGGGGTTCTCACCCACCTGGCTCTCGATCTCGAGTCCGCGCATCAGCGCGGTTCTCACGTAATCGCCCGCATCGGGTGGCGTCGGCGTGCCGATCAGAAGCTTGCGGCGAATCTCGTAGTTGGCGAACTCGTCCGTCGGCGCGAGCGACGGACGGATCTCGGAAGTACCCTTCATCTGAGTGATCTCGACCAGCGATTCCCAGCGCATGCGGTCACTCGCGTACTGACCGCTGATCGGCCGGCCGTCGCTATCGACCGTGTCGAACATGAGCCCTGCCGAGATATTCGAGTTATGCGGGATAGCGATGAAATCGGTACCGGTGCGCGCGGCGGTCTCGTCGAGCCAGCTCCAGAGCGCCTCCGGTCGGTTGCTGTCGATGCCGTCGAGCGAGAAGAACTGCCCGGCGCTGTAAGGATAAAACTCGTTGGCGTCTGCGCCTGCATTAGTGATGACGTTGCGATGCAGATTCTTGCCCTCGATCATCGCCGTCCACTCCCAGGCCGTGAATGTCGTGAAGGTTCCGGGAATGTAGTTCTTGACTGCCGCATCGATCTCCTTCTGCCATGCGGACTGTCGGAGCTCTAGCGTCGTCAGCTGTTCCATCATGGCGTTGCCGTCCGGGCCGAGCGAGCGGCGGTAGCCGAGAAGCCCGGGCCAGGGCGTGTCGTCGTTGGCAGCGTCGATAGCCGCCCGTCCCCATTCCGTAGCCTGCATGAGCTCATCGCCCATCACGACCTGGAGATCCACGCCGAGATTGCTGGCATGGTCGGTCACGGCCAGAAAATCCAGCGGGCGGTCGATCTGCACCTTGATATCGAGCGTCTCGTGATAAATGGGAATACCGCGAGCGAAGCGATACGCCTCGTCCGGTGTCACGTAGGTATTGGCCACGCCGTAAGCATCGAGCGAGAAATTCGTGTGGACGTGCAGATCACCCCAGTACAGGTTGGTCTGAGCGCCGGCCGCCGTCGCAAGACCAGCGGTAATAAAACCTGCCGCAAGAGCGATTCGACGAGCCGAAGACCGGGCGCTGGATCTTGACTGTTGCTGCCGCATGGTACTCACGGTTTTCCGGGTTGCTGAAAACAGGTGTCCTGAACGAGCTCGACGTCCGGCGTGTAGAGCCACGTCTTGGTGACCTCCAAGGGTTCCGTGAACGTCACCGGATCCACCAGCGTCAGAGTCAGCTCGAGGCGCCTCGGATTGTCCTGCACAGCGTAGCGTTCGATGCCCCTGAGCTCACTGCTGTGGCCGACCTGCGTTCCGTCGGAAACCCGATCCGGCGTGATCAGCGCGGTCTCGATGACGAGCTCACCGTTTTCGATTCGACCGACCGAGTGACCCAGCAGCGTTGGCGTGCGGTAC
>JASFSD010000384.1:0-3370 GCA_050114575.1 Gammaproteobacteria bacterium
AGGCGAGTTCACCCTGTTCGCCAATCAGGTTCGAATTGCCGACGAAGACGGGAGCCTGTGATGAACGTCATCGAGGAACTGCGCTCGCTAGATACCAGCGATCCTGGTCGCTGGCCGCTGCCATTCCGGATTGCCGCAGTCGTGCTGGTTCTCATCGCGATCACTGCGCTCGGTATCTGGCAAATGGTCATCAAAGTCGAGATACCGGAGCTCGAGACGGCTGAGCGCCAGGAGGAGGAACTGCGCACCAACTTCGAGCAGAAGCAGAAGCGCGCAGCCAATTTCGACGCTTATCGCAATCAGCTCGCCGAGATCGAGCGCGATTTCGGCACGATGTTGCGTCAGCTTCCGGGACAAACGGAAGTGGACAGTCTGCTCGAGGACATTTCACAGACCGCACTTGCGAGCGGTCTATCGGAGAAACTGTTTCAGCCCAGAGCAGAAGCTCCCCAGGACTTCTATGCCGAGCTGCCGATTCGACTTCGGTATACCGGCAGTTATCACGAGCTCGCCGAGTTCGTCAGCGGTGTCGCCGCGTTGCCGCGAATCGTGACACTGCACGACATCAGAATCACGCCGGTTGAAATCGACGGCGACGAAGAGCTGCAGCTCGATGTCACCGGCAAGACTTACCGCTATCTGGACGAGGAGTCACCGTAGAGATGATGCTGAGAGTGAAAAGACTCGCGATCGTCAGCTTCGCACTGATCGGCCTCTCTGCTTGCGGCGCCGAGGATCGGGAGCTTCAGGCCTGGATCGACGAGGTCAAGGCCCGGCCCGGCGGAGCGATCGAGCCGCTGCCCGAAATCAGCCCGGCGCCGAGCTTCGTCTACGAGCAGGCAGGGCGCCGGTCACCGTTCGTGCCGGACGCGCCTCAGGCGGGCCCGTCGGAAACCGGCGTCGGCCCCGACCTCGACCGCCCGCGGGAGTATCTCGAGGGCGAGCCGCTCGATGCGCTGACGATGGTAGGAACGCTGAGCGACCCGGAGGGATCCTTCGGCCTGGTGCAGGACTCTCAGGGGCTCGTGCATCGCGTCACCATCGGCAACCACATGGGCCAGAACTACGGCCGAATTACAGACATCTCGGAATCGCAAATCCAGTTGCTTGAAATCATTGCCGATGGGCTTGGCGGCTATTACGAACGCCCGGCCAGCATCGGTTTGAGTGATTAGCGGCAGAGCAGAGTTATTAAGGGAGTAAACCTCATGTTCAAGTCAGGGCCCATAAACCACGGTAAGTCCATCGCCAGAGCCTGTTGTCGGCTCGGTGCTGGCCTGATGCTCGGCCTGAGCCTGGCGGTCCCGGCAAGCTTTGCGCAGGAAGCGCGGCAGCTGGAGTCCATCGATGTTCAGCCGTTGCCGGGCCAGGGCCTGCAGTTCCGGTTGCGCATGAACGCCGCCGCGCCTGAGCCCATGAGCTTCACCATCGACGATCCGGCGCGCATCGCCATCGATTTGCCGGGAACGGCGCTCGCACTCGACGCCCGACGCCAGGACGTCAACATGGGCCCTGTTTCCACGGTGCTCAGCGCCGAGGGCAATGGCCGCACCCGAATCGTCCTGAATATGAACTCGATGGCTCCCTATACGACGCGGGTCGAGGGCGACACCGTGATCGTCGAAGTCGGCGGTTCGGCCGCCTCGCAACCGACGTTCGCGGCACAGCCCGCCAGCGTGGCTGCTCCGGTCACAGCCGGCGGCCGTTCGATCAGCAACATCGACTTTCGTCGCGGCTCCGACGGCGCAGGCCAGGTCCTGGTCCAGCTTTCGGACCCGAACACGACCGTGGACGTCCGCGAGGAAGGTGGACGCGTCATCGTGGAGTTTCAGGACACGGAGCTTCCGACCGAGCTGCTGCGCCGGCTCGATGTGACCGACTTTGCGACCCCGGTCGCGACAGTCGATGCGTTGCGTGACAACGATGATGTTCGCCTGATCGTCACACCGAATCCTTCGGCTCCTTACACGCAGGTGGCCTACCAGGCAGACAATCGATTCACTCTCGAGCTCAACACACCGCCCGAGGCCGATCTCGAGTCCGTCAGCATTTTCGGCGCCGACCGGGAATACATCGGCGTACCACTGACGCTGACATTCCAGGACATCGAGACGCGGGCTGTGCTTCAGCTGCTCGCGGACGTTGGTAACCTGCAGGTCGTCATCAGCGACTCCGTTCAGGGCAGCGTGACCTTGAGACTGCAGGAGGTTCCCTGGGACCAGGCATTCGACGTCGTCATGACCACGAAGGGCCTGGACATGCGTCAGAACGGCAACGTCGCGATCGTCGCACCGGCCGCGGAGATCGCAGCGCGTGAGCAGGCGGCTCTGCAGGCGGCGCAATCGCGTCAGCAGCTCGAGCCGCTGTACACGGAGCTCGTGCAGATCAATTATGCGAAAGCCTCGGATCTGGCCACGCTGATCCGCGGCGGAGAAGACGGTGCCTCGCTGCTGTCTGAGCGAGGCGGTGTCACCGTCGATCCGGGCACGAATCAGCTCCTGGTCCAGGAGACAGCAGAAAACCTGCGCGAGATTCGCCGCTGGGTCCAGAATCTCGACATTCCGCCGCGCCAGGTCTTGATCGAGTCCCGCATCGTCATCGTCAACGACGACTTCGGCAAGGAGCTCGGCGTCCGGTTCGGCTCGACGGTCGTTCGCGAGAACTCGAGCGACGGCATGATCTCGATGACCGGCACGAGCGAAGGCTCGGATACGATTGTCGGCTCGGCTCTCGAGAATCTGGCTTCGACAGGCTCTCCATTCCCGGTCCTGATCGGCTCGGCACTGGAGCGCTACAACGTCAACCTACCAGTGGTCGGCCCGGCTGGGGTCATGAACCTGGCGATCCTCGACGGCGACTATCTGCTCGACCTCGAGCTGTCTGCGGCTCAAGCCGAGGGCAAGGGCGAAATCATCTCGACGCCGCGAGTGATTACGGCCAACAACATGGAAGCGCGAATCGAGGAAGGCGTCGAGATTCCTTATCAGGAATCCTCCTCGAGCGGCGCGACGACGACCCAGTTCAAGGAAGCGGTCCTGAGCCTGACGGTGACGCCTCAGATCACACCGGATGATCGCGTCATCATGGATCTGCTGGTCACCAAGGACTCGGTAGGCGAGCTGGTTGCAAGCGCCACCGGCGGCTTCGTCCCGAGTATCGACACGCGCTCGGTGGAGAACCGCGTGCTCGTCAACGACGGCCAGACGGTCGTCCTCGGCGGAATCTACGAGACCGAAGTTCGCGAGAGCGTCAGCAAAGTCCCCGTGCTCGGAGATATTCCCGGTCTCGGCTACTTGTTCCGGTCGACGAATCAGACCAACAACAAATCCGAGCTGCTGATTTTCGTCACGCCGCGGATACTGCGCGACGG
>JASFSD010000385.1:0-3364 GCA_050114575.1 Gammaproteobacteria bacterium
CGGCCACCGCATCGAGCGAAGCCTTGCCGCAGACGCCACAGCTCGACGAGGTATAGAAATGCCGCTCGAGCCGATCGAGCTCCACGCCGACGCCCGGCGCGAGCTCGACGCGCACGACATTGATCAAGCCATTCGGCGCCGGCGGTCCGCAGGGTCGCGCAAGCAACACGTCACCGGCGCTGCGAATGATGCCTTCGGAAAACAGAAACCCGATCGCGAGCTCCTCGTCGTTTCCCGGAGTGCGCATCGTGATCGAGATACTGCGCTCGATTCGCCCGCCTTCACCATCGTCGAGCTCGAGCCGAATCTCGAGCGGCTCTTCAGTCGCGACGACGTCGCTCGTCTGTTCGACGCCGTTGTCGACCCGATCGATTTCGACGCGCTTCAGGCTCGGCCGCTTAGCGATACCGGCTAGGACGTCCACCCTTCACCTACCCGGCGAACCAGGCCCTCGTCGATATCGGCAAGTCTGGCTGCACCGATCAGCGCCATGTCCCGCTCGAGCTCCGTGCGCAGGATCTCGAGCGCGCGAGTCGCACCCGCCTCGCCGCCGGCGCCGAGCCCGTAGAGATACGGCCGGCCGGCCGAGCAGCAGGTTGCGCCCAGAGCCATCGCCTTGAGGATGTGAATGCCGCGACGAATGCCGCCGTCGACGATGACCTCGAGCTCGCCGCCTACGCTGTCGACGACTTCCTTGAGCACGTCGAACGGCGCCGGCGAATAATCGAGCTGTCTGCCGCCATGATTGGAGAGCATCACTGCCGTGGCGCCGACCCCGAGTGCGCGTTTGGCGTCCTCGCCGCTCATGACGCCCTTGATGGCGAACGGCCCGCCCCACTCGTTGATCATCCACTCGGCGTCGTCCCAGGTCACGCTGCGGTCGAGCTGATTATTGAGGTACTGAATGATCCCACCGAGCTTCTCGCTGCCCGGCGGCGGATTATGCGCGACATTGGCCATGTCGATTTTCGGCGAGGTCAGATGTCGATAGACCCAGGCCGGGTGCATCGCGATGTCGATGAGGCTCATCAGCGAGAGCTTAGGCGGCACGGTCATGCCGGTGACGATGTCGCGCTCGCGGTTGCCGGAAACGGCGACGTCCACGGTGAGCTGCAGCGCCTTGAAGCCGGCGGCGCGGGCCCGCTCGAGAAACTCGCGGGTCAGGCCTCGGTCCTTGAGCACATAGACCTGGAATGCCTTCGGGATATCGCTCAGCTGACCGACTTCCTCGATGCTCATCGAGGAAAAGCTCGACAGCGAGTAGAGCGTGCCCGAAGCCTCGGCGGCACGGACGACCGCGCGCTCTCCCTGATAATGAAACAGGCGCGACAATGCCGTCGGCGAACAGAAAAACGGCCACTCGATGCGCTCACCGAATACCGTCGTCGACATGTCGATCTCTGCAACGTCGACGAGGCAGCGCGGCTGAAACTCCCAGACATCGAAAGCGCTGGTGTTGCGGTTCAGAGTCCATTCGTCGTCGGCGCCGCCATCGATGTAGTGAAACATCGGCGCCGGCAACCGCTTCTGCGCAAGCTTCCTCAGCTCGGCAACGTTGTAGGCGCGCTGGACCCTGCTGCGCATGATCGAATCCGCCTCAGGCGGGCTGGCCGAGATTCTCGGCGAGCGCTCCGACGGCTGCGGCGGCAATCTCGTTGAGGCCGATGTTGCCGCTCCTGCTCTGCTCGACGATGGAATGCTTCATGTCGGGCGTCCAGAACCGCGTCAGATGGTCGAGCACGCCCTCGACGGCCTTGTCCTGATCCGGGCCGTAATCAAAGTTGTCTGCGATCTGGTTCGCCATCCGAACCAGCTTGTTGCTGCCGTCGCTGCTCACGGGCTGCCTCAGGTTACCGTCTGGGTGCGGCGGGCCCGCTCGAGCAGATCGATCTGCTCGTCCGTGAACGCCTCGAACTTGCGCTGCCAATCGGACAGCTGACTGACCTTGTAGGCCTGCACAGCCGTGACCTTGTACTCCGGACAGTTGGTCGCCCAGTCGGAATTGTCCGTCGTGACGACGTTCGCTCCGGACTCCGGATGATGGAAAGTGGTATAGACCACGCCAGGCTGGACGCGCTCGGTGATCACGGCTCTGAGCACCGTCTCGCCGGCCCGGCTCTGCAGGCCGACCCAGTCGCCCTCCTCGATACCACGCTGCTCGGCGTCGTGCGGGTGGATCTCGAGCACATCCTCGTTGTGCCAGCTCAGATTCTCGGTTCGGCGAGTCTGCGCACCGACGTTGTACTGGCTCAGGATGCGGCCCGTCGTCAGGAGCAGCGGGTACTTGCTCGTCGAACGCTCGTCGGTCGGAACGTAAGGCGTCACGCGGAACAGCCCCTTGCCGCGGACGAACTCCTCGATATGCATAGTCGGCGTGCCGTATTCGGCCTGATCATTACAGGGCCACTGAATGCTGCCCAGACGCTCGAGCTTCTCGTAGGTCACGCCCGTGAACGTCGGCGTCAGCCGCGCGATCTCGGCCATGATCTCGCTCGGGTGCGAGTAGCTCATCTCGTAGCCCATGGCTCGTGCGAGGCCGATAGTCGCCTCCCAGTCCTCGAGGCCCGCAAGCGGCTCCATCACCTTGCGCACCTGCGAAATACGGCGTTCGGCGTTGGTAAATGTGCCGTTCTTCTCGAGGAAGGAGGAACCCGGCAGAAATACATGCGCGAACTTGGCTGTCTCGTTCAGAAACAGATCCTGCACGATCATGCACTCGAGCGACGACAGCGCAGCCTCGACGTGGTGCGTGTCGGGATCCGATTGCGCCACGTCCTCACCCTGTACGTACATGCCCTTGAAGCGGCCGGCGACGGCGGCATCGAACATGTTCGGGATACGCATTCCTGGCTCCGGCTGAATCTCGACACCCCAGTCGTCGCCGAAGAGCTTCCTGACGGCGGGATCGGACACGTGGCGGTAGCCCGGCAGCTCGTGCGGGAACGATCCCATATCGCACGAGCCCTGAACGTTGTTCTGCCCGCGCAGCGGATTGACGCCGACGCCCTCGCGACCCAGGTTGCCCGTGACCATCGCGAGATTCGCGATGCCCATGACCATAGTCGAGCCCTGGCTGTGCTCGGAAACGCCGAGGCCATAGTAGATTGCGCCGTTGGGCGCCGAGGCATAGAGCCTCGCGGCCGCCCGCACCGTTTCCGCCGGCACGCCCGTCTCCTGCTCCGAAGCCTCCGGCGAGTTGCGTTCCTCGAGAATGAAGTTGCGCCAGTCTTCGTAAGCCTCGTGATCGCAACGCTGCTCGATGAAGTCCTTGTCTTCGAGACCCTCGCTGAGAATGGCGTGGGCGAGCGCATTGGCGATCGCGACGTTCGTTCCCGGCTGCAGCCCGAGGTGGTACTCGGCCTTG
>JASFSD010000386.1:0-3354 GCA_050114575.1 Gammaproteobacteria bacterium
CGGTTTCCGTTCGAAAGCATGGAGCCGGCGAGCAGGGGGTCATGGCCGTCAAAGAGTTCGTATCGCTCGTCCAGGACGAGGTAGCCGAGAGCATCGGCCAGGCGGAACCCGCCAAACGCTGAACCCGTTTGACGCAAACCACTGTCCGTATTTTGTATACTTAAACCAGAATTTTCCAGACGCAGGCGACGCATCGGCTGCATTCTCTAACCAAACAACAGCACTCCAATCGCAAAGAGATATTCATCGGCTCGCAGGAGTGAGCCAAAAACAAGGATCAACGATCGTATCCGCGCACTCACCGTGCGTGTGGTCGATCCCGACGGAAATCACGGCATTTACACCATCGATGAGGCGCTCGATCTCGCCAAACAGTTCGGCCTGGACCTTGTCGAGATCGCCCCGAACGTCGATCCCCCTGTCTGCAAGATCGTCGACTTCGGTAAATACCGGTACGAGCTGCAGAAGAAGCAGAAGGAAGCCAAAAAGAAGCAGCACTCCGTCACGCTGAAGGAAATCCGTTTCCGCCCGCATACCGACACGCACGATTTCGAATTCAAAACTCGTCATGCGCGCGAATTCCTCGAACATGGCCACAAAGTGAAAGCCTGGGTACAATTTCGAGGTCGCGACATTGTGTACAAGGACAGCGGCCGCGACATCCTGAACCGATTCACCGAAGCGCTCCAGGACATTTCAAAAGTCGATCAGCCGGCCAAAATGGAAGGACGGCGCATGATCACCGTCCTTTCGCCGGATAAGAAATAAGCCGAGTCTCCACAATCGCCTTCTTGCACAGCAATCGAGGGCGGTCGTATATTTCTTGACTCGGGTGTTCCCGCATAGAGACCCGTTTGCTTGTCGAACGGGTCTTACTTTTTGACTATAACGTGCGATGCTCTTGACGGGTGTCGCCGCGAAGCAAGCCAAGTGCTATGCCGAAAATGAAATCGAACAGTGGGGCAAAGAAGCGACTGCGTCGCACTGGTTCTGGTAAGCTGAAGCGAGAGAAGGCCTACCGCAGTCACATCCTGACCAAGAAGTCCGCCAAGCGGAAGCGTTCGCTCCGTAAGTCGGCGCTTGTGGATCCTGCGGATGAGAAGCGCGTCAAGCGCCTCATCAATTCCTGATCTCCGAGAAGACTTTTAACCGATAAAAGAAAAATGCCACGAGCGAGAAACAGAGTGGCTTCCCGGCGCCGTCGCAAGAAGGTTCTTGACATGGCGAAAGGCTACCGGGGTGCTCGCAGTAAGATCTACACGGTCGCCAAACACTCCGTCGAGAAAGCGCTGCAGTATGCGTACCGCGATCGGAGGGCACGCAAGCGTCAATTTCGGCGTTTGTGGATCACCCGCATTAATGCCGCAGCACGCCTGAACGGCACGACGTACTCGCGCCTGATGCACGGGCTCTCGAAGAACGAGATTGCCTTGAATCGGAAGGTCCTTGCCGACCTGGCGATGCACGATCCTGCCGCCTTTACCGCGATCGTCAAAGAAGCAGAAGCCTGATCCAATCGGTTGACGCCGCATCCGGCGCCGGCTCATGACCGACCGGTAGTGAGACATGGCTGACCCAATTGAAACGGTGCGGACCGAGCTCGAAGCGGAGCCGCTGGACACCGAAGACCAGATCGAGTCGTTTCGGATAAAGTACCTGGGTCGTAAGCAGGGCCGCATCACCGATCTTTTCGCCGGAATCCGTAACGTCGATCCGGCAGAACGAGGCGCCTACGGTCAACGTGTTAATGCTCTGAAGCAGCTCGCCGAGGAGCGCATCGACGCTGCACGGGTACGGCTCGCGTCCGATGCAGAGGACGACGGCCTCGACGCGACGCTGCCGGGCCGACCGCTCCCAACCGGATCCCTCCATCCGATTACACAAACGGCGGAGGAGATACGCCGCGTATTCACACGGCTGGGCTACAGCGTGGCCGAAGGCCCGGAAATCGAGGATGATTTTCACAACTTCACCGCGCTGAATTTCCCCGAGAATCATCCGGCCCGCGATATGCAGGACACGCTGTTCCTGGAGGCGTCGCCTCCTGCGGGCAGGGGCGTGGTGCTGCGTACACACACATCGCCGGTGCAGATCCGCGTCATGGAGACATCGGATCCGCCCTACCGGGTGATCGTTCCAGGTCGGGTCTACCGAAATGAGGCCATCTCCTACAAGTCGTATTGTCTCTTTCACCAGGTCGAAGGCCTGTGCATCGACGAAGGCGTGACGATGGCCGACCTCAAAGAGACGATCAGGCTCTTCGCCGAGGAGATGTTCGGCTCAGACGTCGTAATGCGTTTCCGTCCAAGCTTCTTTCCTTTCACCGAGCCCAGTGCGGAAGTGGACATCTGGTGGCAGGCGGACAACGGGAAGGACGGGCAGTGGCTGGAAATTCTCGGCTGCGGGATGGTCGATCCCAACGTACTCGACGCAGTCGACGTCGACCCCGAACGCTACACTGGATTCGCTTTTGGAATGGGCATCGAACGCATTGCCATGCTCCGGCATGGAATCGATGATATCCGGCTGCTCTTTGAGAACGACGTCCGCTTCCTCGCTCAATTCTAGGATACGGTGAACATCAGTTTTGACTGGCTCAAACAGTACGTCGAGATCGACGTTACGCCCACGGAACTCGCTGAGCGATTGACGCTGCTCGGTTTCGAGGTCGACGATACGCTCGAGATCGGACCGCAGTCGCTCGACGGTGTGGTCGTCGGACGGGTCTTGAACGTCCGCAGCCACCCCGATGCCGATCGGCTCGTCCTCTGCGACGTGGACCTTGGTCACGACGAACCGTCTCAAATCGTCTGCGGTGCACCGAACGTCGAGGCAGGCCAGCTCGTGCCCGTCGCCGTTCCGGGCACAACGCTTCACCTCCCCGATCGCGACGACCCCACCAAGCGCACCGCAATCAAGCTGAAGAAGGCCAAGATCCGCGGGCAGGTCAGCCACGGCATGATCTGCGCTGAAGACGAACTCGGTCTGTCCGACGATCACTCAGGCATCATGGTGCTCGATGACGGTGCGGAGATTGGGATGCCTTTTGCTGAGTACCTGGGTGACGGGGCGCTCGGCGATGTCGTGTTCGACATCGAGCTGACGCCGAATCGGCCCGACGGAACGTGCCATGTTGGGATCGCGCGGGAAGTCGCCGCACTGTACGACAGGGAGCTGACGCTTCCGGAGGGTTCCGATCCAATTGCCGTCCGCGACAGCGGCAGGGTCCGCGTGGACATCGAGAACCCCGACGGATGCGGTCGATACGTCGGCATCCTCGTTACGGGCGTCGAGGTCAAAGAATCGCCGGCCTGGATGGCGCGGCGTCTCGAGGCGATCGGCCTCCGTCCCCGC
>JASFSD010000387.1:0-3331 GCA_050114575.1 Gammaproteobacteria bacterium
TGGTTTTTCGAACGATCGACTCTGGCGCTCGGCCTCTGACAACCAGCTAGTTCAGCCCGTTGAAGTAATCCCGTGCGTGCTTGAAGGCCTGCGGGCCGAGCTCCATGCCGATATAGCGACCCGGCATGTCGTCAGCTGGCGGATGGATTCCGCCCCAGATTCGCGACAGGCTGCACTGATCCGATGCATCGATGTACGTGGCCCATTCGAGGACCATATCGACGCTCGGCCCCTCCTCGAAAACCAGGAACTGATTCTGCGGTGCCGGAAACTCGCTCTTGCCACCCGGAAAGTAAGGATCGCCGGTAAAGAGGGTCAAGAGCTCGGCCGCCGTGCGTGAGTAGGTCGAGTGCCCCGAGATGTAGCCGGCGAACGGCGGCGTGACGAAAGTCGGGCGCTGATACGGCCACCAGTTCTCGGCCAGAATCCAGTCGACGCCGGCCGTGTCGAACCTCGGGTTCGAGATGGCACACGGACCGACCCACGCGTAGAGCTTGATCTTGCCGACATCCTCGGGCGTTGCGAGCTGAGGCTCGGCATCAGGACATGTGCCGTCCACGCCCGGCTTGACGATCATGTCGCCGGCCTGGACGACCTCCACGCGACCCGGCTCGAGCGGGATCGCGTCCGGGTGGCTCGTTCCGGATTCGAACGCAATGTCCGCCATCGCGCGAATCGCCGACACCGGCCGAATATAGTCGTAGCAGCCTTTCATGCCCCAGGCCGCGATCGCCGCATCGTGCATCGCGCCGCCGAGCGCGAAATAGACCTTGACGTCCCATTCGAGCGGTCCGAGCTCGGGCCCGGCACCTTCGAATCGTTTGACCAGTTGCGGGTGGTCGGAGATCGTGTTCGTGATCACGAACCAGTGACCCGGCGGCGTCTCCGAATTCGGGCCGTCGGCCCAGAACTCGGCGATCGCGCGCGCGTAGTCCACCAATGGCACGAGCTGCTCATCATATGCCCCCCCGGTCGCGGGATTGACCGTGTAACCCTGATCGGCCGTCGTGCCATCGACGAGCATCTGCTCGTAAAACGTCTGCCTTTCGGCAAAATTCGTCGGGTAATTCTGGATATTGCCGAGATTGTTCGGCGAGATGTCGATCATCTGTACCGGCTGACTTTTCGCGATGGCCT
This sequence comes from Gammaproteobacteria bacterium, assembly GCA_050114575.1. Taxonomy (GTDB): domain Bacteria; phylum Pseudomonadota; class Gammaproteobacteria; order Steroidobacterales; family Rariloculaceae; genus DATCZB01. Next base: position 1,138 of record JASFSD010000387.1, read on the forward strand.
TGACCGGATCCTGCAGCTGCGACGAGACGCGCGCCACGAAAGTGTGTGTCCACCGATACTCTGCGTTTTCGGCGACGTGGTAAGGCGGCGGACCAGGGTCGTAATAGAGCGGCAAGGGAAACCCCGCGCGCGGGCAGAGACTCTTTTCGGCGTCTGTCAGCGAGAACGGATCCACGGCGCCCCACTCGGGACCGACGAACCGCTGCGTCGAATCGACCACGTTGCCCGACTGATCGATAGACAGCGCGAGCTGGATCTGCTGCCAGCGATCGAGATCCTGGATCGTGGGATTTCCCGGCTCGCCGACCGTAATGGGTGGCTGGGACACGAGGTACACCTGGTGGGCATAAGCATTGGCCTCGTTCGAGCCGTCCTGCAGACCGTAGGCGATGTAGCAGTCGGCGATGTAATTGCCGAGTGCCGCGGGTGAACCGTCGCCATACTGCGTGCTCGTGTTGCTACCGTCGAAACCGAGCGCCGCTATCATGTCGTCGGCGATCTGCACTACCGGGACTTCGGTCGTGACCGCCGTATCGTAACCTAGAGCATCGAGCAGCACCTCTGGAAATTCCGAGACGGGGGCGATTCCCGGCACGTTGGCGAAGCGGTGGCGGATGATCCGGTACGCCGCAAAACTGATCGCCTCCTCTCGCGCGACTTCAGTGTCGCGAGGAAATGCCGGCATGTCGAATGCGCATTCGTAGCCGGCCTGCGTGTGGCCGAGCAGCCAGGTCGACGCTGTGTCGTCGAAGGCGGCCCAGGCATCGTACATCGCTGCCGAGATATGCCAGAGATTGCGCGCGTGCACGGTCGGGCGCGCAAAGTCATTACGAATGCCTTCGAGCAGGACCTCGTTCCAGACTCGCGCGACCGACGGCTCGCCGTCGTCCACGGTGAAGAGTGGACCGCTACTGTTGTTGCTGCTGCCGCATCCGGCCAGGCCCAGTCCAAGGGCCACAAACATGGCGACCGTTCTCATCAGGTACCCTCCCTTACCTGCGTTTCTTAGTATTATTCTGCCCGCCTTCGAGCCACGTACTCGGGCTGATCCCGATCAGTTCTCCAGATCCGAAGCGGCATCCATCAGCGCCTGAGTCTCGGTGCCGGAACAGATCAGCGGCATCAACATATCGAACGGCGCAAGCTCCAGCGTCTGCGTAGGAACGACCCAGGGCTCGGTCAGCACCTCGGGATCGTAGACGGTCGCGTCGACGACGAGCGTCTCGGCATCCACTCTCTGGTAGCGCTCGACGACGTGCAGCGCATCCGAGTGGAACGAGACCCGGCCCTCGGCCCAGATCCACGTGTCGTCGGTGAAGTTCTCGACCTCGACGACGAAGGTATCCCCTTCCCAGTGGCCCACGGCGTCGCCGCGGTACGACGGCGGCAGAAAGTCCCGGTGCGCCCTGCCGTCGGTGGGGATCAGCTGATAGCCGTGAAACGTCTCCGACAGCATGACGACGAGATCGGGCGTCGCGACGATCTGCCCGAGCGCGCCGACGTCGTACATGCGGACATTGAGCGTGCCGAAAGCCGTCGGCGTGCACTCGAGCGTCGGGTCGTCCTTGTCGCTGAGCGTGGCCGCGTGCTCGGCGGCCCAGGGCTGATAGAGATCGGTGAACGATTCACCGCCCGGCCCGCCGACGCGAAATCCCGGGCCGCCGACGTCGCCGCCGCCCCACCAGACACCGGACAGGTCCGGCTTGCCGTTGCTCATGCGCGGAATGTCACCGCCGCTCTGGGCCTGCGCCGAACCTGTGGCGATCGCTGCGGCGCCGAGGAGCGCGAGTCCGAGCCGGCTTCGGGTCATTCCGCGGATCACCGGGCGCCGGGCCCTTCGCGCGGGCCGAACATGCCGTAAACCGTGCCGTCCGCCGTCTTCAGCTCACGCAGCATGCCGTTCGGCAGGGTGGCGTCCTTGGCCCGAAAACCCGAGATGGTCACGACGTCACCTTCTTTGATGACGTTCGGCGAATAGCCGTTGCGGATCATACCGCTCGGCGTGCCGGCCTCGAAAGACCAGCGCACGACCTCACCGTCCTCACCCTCGACATCGAGGAAAAAGAACGAATGTGGATTGGTCAGCCGCACGTCGACGATCTTGCCCGTGATCGTGATCGCGCCTTCGGCCGACGTATCGTAGGCCGCCGCGAACGAGTGATGGGCGACGGCCGGCGCGGCCAGCGCGCTGGCC
>JASFSD010000388.1:0-3324 GCA_050114575.1 Gammaproteobacteria bacterium
GGCCGGCATGGCCCACATGCCCTTGTCGATCTGCTCCGTGGATGCTTGCCTACGAGGACTGGAACGTCGACGTGGGTCTGGCAACGGGACTTCCGGGACACGCGCAGATCGGCAAGGGCATGTGGGCCATGCCGGCCGAAATGGCCGAGATGCTGACTGCCAAGATCGGCCACCCCAGGGCCGGCGCGAGTTGTGCCTGGGTGCCGTCACCGACGGCGGCGACGCTGCACGCCATCCATTATCACCGTGTCGACGTCGGCGCCATGCAGCGCGAGCTCTCCGCGCGAGGCCGTGCGAGCCTTGCCGACATCCTCACACCGCCGCTCCTCCGCGGGCGAGAGCTCGGTGCGGACGAAATTCAGCGCGAGCTCGACAACAATGCGCAAGGCATACTGGGTTACGTCGTCCGCTGGGTCGAGCAGGGTGTCGGTTGCTCGACCGTGCCCGATATCAACGATGTCGGTCTGATGGAAGACAGAGCAACGCTCAGGATTTCTTCCCAGCACATCGCCAACTGGCTGCATCACGGCCTGCTGCAGGCCGACCAGGTCGTCGACGCGCTGAAGCGGATGGCGAAAGTCGTCGATGCCCAGAACGCGGGCGACCCCGCCTATCGCAACATGGCACCTGAGTACGATTCGAGCATCGCGTTTCAAGCCGCCCTCGACCTGGTGTTCAAGGGGCGCGCGGAGCCCAACGGATATACCGAGCACCTGCTGAGCAAACGTCGAAAAGAATTCAAATCGAGGCAGAGGTGACTCAATTGACGCAGCGGACCCTTGGGCTGCTTCAGGCTGCGCTGTGCGCAGCGATCGCGGCGACGAGTTCGGTCGCGCTCGGCCAGCAGCTCGTCGGGCCGCAGCCGATTTCTCAGGAACAACCGCCACAGCCCGTGAATGCGGATGGAGTCGCCGTCGAGGGCTGGGCCGTCGTTCGGTACAGCATCCTCGAAGACGGCTCGACCAGCAATGTTCGCATCGTCGACATCGCGCCGGCCTGGGCCGGCCCGGACGATCCGAATCCATTTTCGGCGGTTGCCGACAGCCTGCGCAGCAGCTGGCAGGAGGCCGAGATTCTGCGCGTGTACGGGCGCATTGACGAGTCACCCTGGCAGATCGATGCGGGCCGGCGCATCTTTACGATCGACAACGTCGACGGCCAGGTGACCTCCATCGAAGCCGAATGCGATTCACGTCACTTGACGCTCGATTTTCAACCGGAGGTCGACTGGCAGATTCCAGAATCGCTCGGCCGTTGCTCGTTGTTGGTCAATGGCGAGTCGGGAACGAGCTTTTCCTTCTCTGCAATGCTGCCGGCCGGATAGCCCCGCGGGAAAACGAACCAGAGCCTGCGGATCCGAAGGCCCGTCTCAGCACCGATATGCATCGAATCCTGGTTGGCATCAAACGCGTCATCGACCACAGCGTGCGCGTTCACCTGAGCGCGGATGGCAAAGGTGTCGTTACCGACGGCGTCAAGATGAGCGTCAACCCCTTCTGCGAGATCGCGCTCGAAGAAGCCATTCGAATTCGTGAGCAGGGCCTCGCCGATGAGGTCGTTGCCGTGTCCGTCGGCGCGGCCGAAGCGGAGCAGCAGCTCAGAACCGCGCTTGCCATGGGCGCCGACCGTGCGATCCGCGTCGATGCCGAGCTCGCCGACGATCCCCTGCTCGTCGCGCGGCTCCTGGAAGGGCTCAGCGAGCGTGAGGATCCCCGTCTGATCCTGCTCGGCAAGCAGGCCATCGACGCCGACAACAATCAGACCGGCCAGGTCCTGGCCGGCCTCTTGGGCTGGCCGCAGGCGACGTTCGCGTCGCAGATCGAGATCGACGAGTCGAAGGTCCGCGTTAGTCGCGAGATCGACCAGGGAATCGAGGTCCTCGAGCTCGACCTCCCCGCCGTCATCACGGCGGACCTCAGACTGAACGAGCCGCGCTACGTCAAACTGCCTCAGGTGCTCAAAGCGAAGAAGATGCCGATCGAGACGCTGACTTCGACCGAACTCGGCGTTCGGCACGAACCGCAGTTTCGTGTCGTCGACATGGCGGAGCCACCCGCTCGCGGCGGCGGCATGCGAGCCGATTCAGTGGAGCAGCTGATCGATGAGCTCGCACGCCGCGGGCTGGTCTGATGACGAACGTCCTGGTCATAGCCGAGCACGACGAAACGGCCCTGCTGCCGGCCACACTCAAAACGATCGGCGCGGCAAACGACCTCGCGGGGAACGGCGTCGACGTCGCCGTGCTGGCCGGTGACGGCGATCGAGTTTCCGCCCAGGCCGCCTGCATTGCCGGTGTCAGCCGCGTGCTCAAGGTCGATCGCCCGGAAAACGCACCGTACCTGGCTGCCGTCTGGGCGCCGCAGGTTGCAATGCTCGCCGGCGAATACAGCCACGTGCTGGCTCCGGCAACGACCTTCGGCAAGGACCTGCTGCCGCGGGCTGCCGCCGTCAACGGCACGGGTGCGCTCAGCGACGTCACCGCGTTCGAGGGCCCGTACCGTTTTCAGCGTCCCGTCTATGCGGGCAACGCCGTCGCCAGCGTGGAGTCGTCCGACAGCACCCGGACGGTGTATGCGACGGTTCGCACGACCGCCTTCGAGGCGCCGGGCGAGCAGGCGCCGGCAACCATCGACTCACTCACGCTCGCCGTCGAGTTACCGACCCATACGCGTTTCATCGAGCGGCGCAGTGAGCGCCAGACCGGACCCGATCTCCAGTCGGCGGCAACGGTGGTCGCCGGAGGCCGGGGCATCGGTGGCCCCGAGGGCGTCGATCTCATCCAGCGCCTGGCCGAGGCTCTGAACGCCGCGGTTGGTGCTTCCCGCGCGGCCGTCGATGCCGGCTGGATGAGCAACGATCTCCAGGTCGGGCAGACCGGAAAGATCATCGCTCCAGGGCTCTATATCGGCATCGGCGTCTCCGGCGCGATCCAGCACCTGACCGGAATCAAGGACGCCGGCACCATCGTAGCAATCAACAACGACGCAGAGGCCCCGATCTGCGCAATCGCCGATATCGCGCTGATCGGAGATCTGTTCACGGCCGTGCCCGACCTGATCGAGCAGCTCGAGTCCCGACGCCAGAACTAGGGCCGTGGCACCGGGCGGCCGCGAGCACCGCACGGGACTCTCCTGAGGACCGTCCCCCAAACGCAAAGGCTTGTTACTGGGCGAGCGATCTCTATGATAGGCGCTCCGCTTCGTGACGATGTCAGCTTCGAATGTCCTCGATCATCTCGATCAAAGATCTCAAAAAAACCTACGCGACCGGCTTCGAGGCGCTCAAGACCGTCAATCTCGAGATCGAACGCGGCGAAATTTTCGC